>NZ_JBEXME010000015.1:0-185014 GCF_040610355.1 Nocardia sp. NPDC004168
AGGTTTGTTTTTCCGGTTCTGGTCGGTCTGCTGTCGGTCGCGGGCGGAGCGTCCTGGACTGATGGTGCTCGGGAACTATCGCAACGCCGCTTCGACCTGTGTTCCTCTGAGCCGAATCCGCATCGGCGGGCGATGGTCGCCACGCCGCCATCCAGAGCCCTCGAGCGCCCTTCCATATGCCGGAAGTACCGGATAGCAGGTGTGGCTACTAGCGTGCGAGCGGGTGAGGCTCACCGGTGAGGGCGGCCAATACCGCAGCGACCGTGGCCAGGCGGTGAGGGTCGAACCGATTCTGGTCTTCGGTGTTCCGGCCGCGTGCGCGTCGTTGTTTGAACAGTCTGGCGGTGTGACGTCCGAAATTTGTTTCGACGAATACCTCTGTGGTGTAACAGACCCAGTTCATGTTCATTTGTAGGTCGTCGGCCCAGGGGAGTTCGCGGCGAAATCGGCGGACGAGGTATTGGTAGCGCGCGAGATCTGCGGGTGTTCCGTTCTGGTAGCGCAGGACCCGGTCGGCGGCTTTGCGGCCGCCGCGTTGTCTGACGTGGCCGAGTAGGCGCGTCATCAGGGTGGGGGAGATGGGCTGCCATCGGATCGCGCCGCGGTATTCGTGCAGTCGGATCAGGCAGTCGTCGCGTTCGAGGTCCTCGATACGCAGCGCGAGCGCTGGACCTCTGCTGCATGCGGTTTCGATGTGTAGTCGCAGGATGAGTGCGTCGAGTTCGGTGTCATCGCCGGTGGTCGCGGCCACGCGGCCGAGATCCTCGATCTGCTCGACGCTCAGAGCGCAGGCGGGTCCAGGAGGCTGAGGTGCCTTGCGGGCCTGAGCAGCCGGGTTCGCGTCGGGTTCGATCAGACCGTCATCCTGGGCGTTCTGGTACAGGAAACGCATCGCTGCGATGAGATTGGCTTCTGCGCCGCGCCCACCTGTGCTGTTCGCCCGCACGACAGCACGCAGCCTTTGCCGGGCCGCGCACTCCTCGATCTCCACCGCTGTGAGCGAATCGAGAGATCGTTGACCCCACACTGTTTCGATGATCGGCCAATACGAGCGGTAGTGGTTCGTGCCTTCAGGCTTGCGGATCGCTATCCATTGGATGTATTGGCTGATGGTGGGCATGCGCGCTCGATCGGGCTGCGCGGATGCCAGGTCGTCGAGGGTCAGCCCGAGTGAGGCGACCAGTTGCAGGGCGGTATCGACATCCTCGCGGTTCATCCGACAGCCGCCTCGAACAGATCCGGGCGGTAGGACCACAACGCCGCACCGACCGCCCGTAGAGGGCAGACGACCAGAACGCCGCAGTCCAGGCCGCCGGCCATCAAAACCCGCTCGCCGGTGTGTAGGCGCACCGAGCGGCGGGCGGAGACCGGCAGGAACAAGTAGCCGTTCGCTGCGATCGATGACTCGCTCTCGGCGACGGCTCGGGTCCGCAGCAGTCCCTGGCTGGGCTCGATCGATACCGGTTGCCCAGCAACCCATCCCAAGCGTTTGATCACCGACCGGTCACCCAACCGGCCTGCGGGATCGATCGTTGTCGTCGCACAAGTGAACTCACCCATCGGCGGCACAGGCAACTCGACAGGAAAAGCGAACGGAAGCCCCACCCGACGAGCCTCCCGGGTCATCGATGATGAAGCCTCCACGACATTACCAGCAGATTCGAACTGCACACGGATTTCTCCGTCGGCGCTCGCAACACCCGATGGGAAACCATGCACCGAAGACATCGGCGCAGATTCCGGGACGCCCCAGCCTGCCGGCACCCGCCGGGATGACCATTCTCCAGACCTTGTGCTCACGCTTTGATTCCTCACTCGCCGACAGTCCGGATTGCACTGGTTTCGTCGACTGCGACGGCACCAACAACCGCCGCCCCGAGCCACGCTCGCAGCGCCCAACATGCTTGCCAGTGTCATGACGCGACTCGTCCTGTCTCCAAGACGAAATCTGCTCGACCTCAACTTATTCGGGCTCCGCCCGTTACAAGCCTCCCGGACGAGCGCTCAGAGCGTCAAGATCAAAGAGCTACCCACTTTGTACACATTTTCGGAAATACACCCACACTGGGCACCCTTTCATCCTCAACAGCCGAAAAGGTACCCACAGTGGGTGACTTTGTCGGCTGCTGCGAATGACGCCGCGCAGGCGCCAACGGCACCTGTGGGCCGCCGAAGCGGCGGACGGAGTGATACTGCCGAACAACACTGTTCGGGTCAGGCCCTCCCACCTCGGGGCGCTGACCGCGGGCTCCAACGCGGGCACCGCGCTGGGGAGTTGCAGCGGCATCTGCTGCCGCTGGCCGACCGGGTGCTCGCACGGACGACGGCCGCCGGACCGGCCGCCACGATGTGATCTTCCGCGGGCTGCCGCACGGCCAGTCCGCGGCCGTCGCCGCCGAGTCGCCCGAATCCCCGGTGATCACCGACTGCGGCGCCGACTTCTGACTCACCGAACCGAACGACCGGGAGATTCATCGCTGAGCCGTCCACCAGCTCCCGCTGGCCGCCCGCCCCCTCGCCCCGCCGCGGATTCCTTCGCGGACACCCGCATGGAAGGAATGCTGCCGCTGATTCTTGAACCCAGCGACGAAGGCTTCCGGTTGAGAAGGCGTTCTGAGCACCGACAGAAACCCCATTCTCGACCGATCGAACCACCCGCCCGTGTCAGCGCCTCCACTTTTGACCGACTAACTACGCAAATTTGCGGATCTGCGGTGTCCAGACCATCTTAGGGGCCCTGAAAAGAACGCATCCTCTGCAAATTTGCAGAGGATGCATGACAAAACGTGTCCGGAGGGGGATACATGCGCTAACCACAGAGATCGACCTGCGGAAGCGGTGAGCAGATGTCCTGCTGCACTTCCTGTGCCACGCCAGCACAAACAGCGTCGGTTTGCCTTATTCGCAGGCGATGCCGTCCTTATCGCGGTCGAGTTCTGATCTGTAGCCGGGTTGTAGCGACGCGGCACCCGCGGCCTTCGCGGCGGCGCACTTGGAGTAGTGACGCTGAGGCAGCGCGAATGTCCCGCACAGTCGGACGGGCACGTCTTGCTGGTGTTCGATCGCTGTTTCATGTACGTGGCGCGTAGGGTCGGGTGAGCGTGCTGATAAGACGCTCCCGACTCGCGAAATCGTCATGTGGGTGCCGACCGCCGAGGCGCGGACAGGCGCGGGAAACCATGTGCCGGTGGACACATGCAGGTCGCCGCGGTTCCGCTGCCGCCCACGCCGTGCGAGTACGACGGCTGCTAGACAACCAGGACGGGCGGGCCCACGCTCAGCAGGGCCAGGCTGACCACCCCGATGACGAGTCTCTTGCCGAACACGCTCCACCAGCCCTGGACCGAGCAGAACTGCCAGGCGACCACGCCGCCGCCACGGGCTTTGCTCACCAGCCTGGTATTCCATTCGTGAGGCTGGCCTAGTGGTTCGAACAGCGGCTCAGTTGCGCGGCACAGTCGAACAATGATCACTGTCGTCGGCGGATCTGGGCACTCCGCCAAAAACCTGGATCGGCGGCTCGAACACCTCCACCGCCGAACGCTTTTTCGCTCCCTCGCATTTCGGCAATCGCGTGAAATGAAAGCCTCTGTGGGCGCGTTCATCTACTGAAATTGTCGAGGAGTCGCTGCAGCGTCCCACGTTTGGCAACCTCAGATTTGGGCGCCAGAAGCGTTTGATCGACGAGGGCATTGCGGAGAGCGGTGTTAAAGGTTTCGGCCTGATCGTATGCGCGGAATTGGCTACGCAGTTTCTCTTTGTAGCCGTGAGCCGGGCCGACTCTTGTGATGAGCTGCGCGGCAAGTCTGGCGTCGCCCTTACAGTCGCGGCCGAGCAGCTGCAGTGTCAACTCGTTGGCGGCGGCCACGGCGGACGGGTCTAACGGCACGGCGAGGATATAGTCGAGAATCCGATTGCGCTCGGCCTGACGGGTCTCATCCTCGATGCGGCGGGAGACGAACCGGACGGCATCGGCGCCGATGCCGGCCTGACCGATGGCTTTCGAGACGTCGGCGGGTACGCCGTTTCCCCGCGCCTGGATCCACAACTCGGTGCGGCGCTCTAGTGTCAAGGAACTGCTGTAGTCACGCAGTGCCTGGCTAGGGAAGTAGGACGTCAGAGCCGAGATAGCGGTGATGACCTCAGTATGCGCCGGTGAGGTTGCCAACCATTCCTCGGTCAGTCGCTGATGGTCGGGTCCAGTCGTGGTGATGGCGGCGATGAGCTCGGCAGGGAGCGGCGGATGACCGGTGTGGTGGGTCAGCGCAAGGTAGACCCTGGTGTGTCCGATGGCAGTGGGCTGTAGGGGGTCAGGTTGCCTGAGGTTGTCGCGAATTTGGTCTGCGACGGAGGGCTCAAGTGCGGGAACCAGTTGCATGACTTGATCGACAACGCTGGTCGAGTAGGCGTTTGCAGTGACTGCCGAGCTGAGGTCATGAGCCTGGATGTCGCGAGCCGACTCGTCACGGTTCGCGAGTTCGTCCAGCGCGGCGTAGTAGTGCTTGCGGCGGGCGAGTGTGTCGGATCCGGCCCAGTCGAGCGGTTTCAGTTCGGTTTCAGCGTCGGCGATGATGTCAGCGACAGTAGTTTCTGGGGCGCAAGCAGCCACCGACCCGATGACTGCGGCGATATCTGCGGTGACGTCGGCTGGCTCGGAAACGATCACGCTGAGCAGGGACGCCACGGCGTCGCGTGCGACGAGATCGGCTTGCGCAGGGGGTGTAGGCAGGAAGCTTGCCCAGAAGTCGATGTCATCGACGAAGCCGCGGTGCAGCCCTCTTAGGGCATGCTGCTGTCGGGCTTGCGGATCTGTGAGCAGCGGCAGGATGTGATCCGCGGAGCGACGGATGGTGGTATGCAGTCGAGGGTCGTCGCATGCGAGTTGCTGGACGGCCAGCAGGACATCGGACATCAGCTGTGCGGCTGGCTCGCTGCGGGCACATACCGATTCGAGCAGCGAGGCGACCTCAGCGACGAGTTCGTCGACAGTTTCGGTGTTCGGTGTCGGCGTCTCCGTCGGTGTGGCTGCACTCGTGACCGCTGCTCTGGGCGGCTCGGGCGGAATGTCCAGTTCGTGCCAGTGCTCTATGACGACTGGGTTGGCGGCGCGCCATAGAGCGGTGGCATGCGCTGTTGGCAGGTCGGCCAGACCATCAAGCAACGGCTGGGGGTCGACGGGGTAGGTGCGGGCGATATATGACAGCAGGCGGTCTCGGTGCCCGCCGTTTCGCAGGTGCGCGAGTGCGGGCACAATCTGGCCGAGGTGTTCGGGATCGGCCTGTCCGAGAAGATCGGTCAGCTTGTCGAGCATTCCTGCGTCGTCAGCGGTAGCAGCGATCAGCACGCTGCCCGGCAGCATCCGCGGTGTCCAATCCGGATCACCTGCCATGACCGCGACGCTCGGCGCGAGTTGTGCGGCAATCGGTGCGAGCTCTTCACCGCCGAGTTTCGTAGCCAACCGGCACACCGATTCGACGAGAAAAGCTTTGGAAGGACCGAATTCGGCGTCGGAATGCTGCGCCATGAGAACAGCGGCGATCCGGAGGGTGCCCGGGGGCTGACTGGCGAAGGCAGCAACGGTGTCCTGGGGTGGCGTCTCACCGGCGAAATCAATGATGTGACCGAGTTGCGGATCGGTTATCCCTTGCTCGGAGCCAGCGCCCTTGAGGTACAGCAGTTCCGGGCGTGGATCGTGGACACCGACGGCGGCGGTCTTGCGGAGGTATGCCCACAGTTCCAGGTTGAGTCGGTTCTCCGCTCGGCGAGCAGCACGGGTGTCGTTGTCACCGGCCTCCAGTGCGGTTCCCAGCAAAGGGCCCGCCGGACTCTGAGCATCGCCGTTGCCCGGCAGCGGCACCGCTGCGATTTCGGCTACCTCATAGCGTTTGAGAACCGTACTCACCCCGTCAGGGAGGTCGCTTGGCGGGTTCAGCAGCCATGAGCACAGGCGTGGCACCGTGAGAAGATCCGCGGCTACGGCGGGGAACTCCGTTTGCAGCGCAGTGAGCTTCGCGATCTCGGCAGCACGAGCGAGATGGTCGATATTTCGAGCCTGTGCGACGCGCATATTGGTGGCGAAGGCGTTCAGAAGGACCTTGACACGGCGTGGGCTACGCACGTGAGCGGGAATCAGCGAATAAATCACGAGGTCAAATTCGCGGTCGCCATTGCCGGCATTTCGAAGTTCGGCCCAGATGCCATCGTGGTCATGAACCAGTTCGCGAGCGAACCTTCCCAGCGCTTGCGGCCGCAAGGGCGGCAGAGCAAGTTGGTGCTGGAAGATCTTATCCAGGAATGCTCCTGGCGTGGCGTAATACGGTTCGTCTTCTCGCAGGGGCTTGGCCTGCGGCACCTTCTGCAGTGCGTGAACCAGGACCTCGCGGTCGGCGGCGACGATGAAGACGCACCTGCTCTGATCGAGAAAGGTCTTCAGATCGATCAGCGTGGAAACGACATCCTCGGGCAAGCACCTGTCGAGTTCATCGATGAACACCACCAAACGTCCCTTGCCGCCGGTCGCTTTCTGCACCAGTTCCTGAAAGGCGGTCGCGAACTCATCGTCGTCGACCGGAGCTGGCGTGCTGATCTTGACGTTGGCGGATTCGAGGGCTTTGGGTCCGACCAACAACGCTATGAGCGCCAGCGAGAAGACGGTGCCAGCGGGAACGAGATTACTGATCAGCGCTTCACGTCGGGAGATGTCCGCGGCGTAGACGGTGACAACGGTCATGAGAAGGCCCCACACCAGCGCGAATATCGCCGCGGCGGCAATACCGACGACGAGGTTGCCGCGGCTGCGCCACAGCCATCTCAGCAAGTTGAAATCGTTGAACTCCTTCTGGTTGTGCAGATCGATGCGCAAGTCGTTGGGATTGATGGACAAGCTGTGGGCTGCACTCGCGATGAAGTTGCGTTTGAGTGCTTTGCCACCGTATTTCCATGCGTCGTATCGGATTACGCGTGTTGTGCGGCTACGGCTCTCGACGGTGTCCTTCACCGTGGAAAAAACACTCGACTTACCCGAACCCCATGCGCCGAACAGCGCGACGTTGACGGGTGGCGTCGCGACGCACACCAACTCCGCGATGCGATGAGCGATCGCACGGTGATCGAACGCGTCGTGATCGTCGACCTCAAGCGCCGCGTCGGTGACCAAGTCGCCAGCGCACAGCAACGATCCGGCGGTGTGCTCACCCATAGCCACGTCGATCCTCCATCACGCAGTGCCCCTTTCTCGGCTTGGACGCGAGAAATCGGACTACACACCCATCGCCTCCGGTGGAGCCGCGTTACCTTCCGGGTCTTTCGGTGCTACTGCAGCATCGCCGTGATGGATCATGGCATTGAACACCGCCCAGGGGTGCCGGTCGCAATGTTGCAGGTGGCTGACGTTGGCGGTCTAGAGCCTGTCTCTTTGATCTGTCGGTCAGTTGATCGAATATGTCCGTCCGATTAGTGATCACTGATGCGATGTGGGACCGGATGGAGCCGCTGATGCCGACCGATCCGGTCCGCGGTCGACGATGGGCCGATCACCGCCGAACCTTGGAAGCCATCGCGTGGAGGTACCGCACCTGCTTGCTCTGGCGAGAGCTGCCGGACGAGCTCAGCTCATTCCAGACCGCTCACAAACGCCTGATCAGGTGGGCCGTGGACGGCACCTGGGAACGCATCCTCGTCGCAGTTCAGGTAGCGGCCGACGCTGGTGCCGATATCGGCTGGACCGTCTCGGTGGATTCCACTGCCTCTCGAGCCCATCACCAGGGCCACAGACCTGGCCGAAATCGGCACCCGCACAGCTCCACCCATCGCCACCCATGTCCGGCGGAGTCCCTGACGTCAAGTGAGCGCCAAACCCTGTAGTGCCGATGGGCGGGCGTGCCAGTGCCCGCCAGGCGGTGCCGTCGGCGTTCGTGAACAACGCCTGACGCTGATCGATGGTGCTGTCACGATTCGTGGACAACTGCGGTCACAAATGATGGACAGAGCCAACCTTGAAGGCCGAAGATGCGGTTCTGCTTTGAGACCTGGGCCGGATTCGTCGCTCTTGCGACGAGTCTTCGGCGCCCCGCGGGAAGCGACAAGGGGCGGTCAGCGGGCGCGGCCGTGGGTGTCTCGTAGGGTCATGCCGAATCGTTGTAGTGCGGCGGAACCCCCGGTCGCGGCGGGCCGCCAACTGCGTACGGCCGCCGCGTCCTGGCACCCAAGGACGAGGCGCACTACCTGTTGCCCGAGAGCGCCGACGACGCCATCGTCTTCACCGAGACCCTCGTGGGATCGGTGCACCGCCGCCGACACTGGCGGGGTCCGTGCATCGAATAATCCTGATGGCCGGGCCAGCGACCCGCCCCTGACCGAACCCGCGCTGGCCCCAGCGCGGGGCCAGCGATGACCAGCCGCCCGGGGTGGCACCAACTTGACCCTCCCCGCGCTTACCCCACGCTTCGAGCGGGAAAATTGCGTCCCGCCCGGAACCGTCGGGACAGGCGATCGGCCTGTGACCCCCGACGCATTGTGGCTAATGCAACGGATGCTGACTGTGGAACTTCCACGCGTCGCGCACGATGTCGGTGATGCCGGGTTTTTGTGGTGTCCAGCCGAGTTCGCGTTGTGCGAGTTCGGAGGAGGCGTAGAGGGTTGCGGGGTCGCCTGGTCGTCGTGGTGCGGTCTCGATGTCGAACGGGATCCCTGTTATGTCGCGGATTGCTTGGATGACTTGGTGGTTGGAGTAGCCGATGCCGTTGCCGAGGTTGTAGATCTTGTGTTCGCCGGGGTGGATGTTGTCGAGGGCGAGGAGGTGGGCGTGGGCGAGGTCGGTGATGTGGATGTAGTCGCGGATGCAGGTGCCGTCGGGGGTGGGGTAGTCGTCGCCGTAGAGGGTGAGTTTGTCGTGGTGGCCGAGGGCGGTGTCGAGGGCGAGGGGGATGAGGTGGGTTTCGGGGTTGTGGCGTTCGCCGATCATGGTGCCGTCGCCGCAGTGGTGGGCGCCTGCGACGTTGAAGTAGCGCAGGGAGATCGCGCCGAGCGTGGAGGCGCGGGTGTAGGTGGTGATGGCTTTGTCGATGGCGAGTTTGGTGTCGCCGTAGGTGTTGACCGGGTTGGTGGGTGAGGTTTCGAGCAGGGGTAGTTGGGTGGGTTCGCCGTAGACGGCGGCGGTGGAGGAGAAGACGAGTCGGCTGACGTGGGCGGTGTGCATGGCGTCGAGCAGGGCGAGGGAGGCGCGGGTGTTGTTGTCCCAGTGCCATTCGGGGTGGTGCATGGATTCGCCTGCGGCGATGAGGCCGGCGAAGTGCAGGACGGCGTCGTAGCCGGCGGTGGGGGTGAGGATTTGGGCGATGTCGTGGACGCGGAGTTTGATGAATTCGGCGTCGTGGGGGATTTGGCGGTCGTCGTTGCGGGAGAGGTCGTCGATGACGGTGACCTTGTGTCCGGCGTCGAGGAGGAGCCGTGTGACGGTGGCTCCGACGAATCCTGCACCCCCGGTGACCAGGATTTTCATCTGACCTGCACTTTCATGGCGAGTAGGTGGTCGTGGATGGCCTGTTTGTGCGCGCGGAAGTGGTCTTCGGGGCTTTCTCGGTGTGCGCTTCCGGTCCAGCCGGTGATGCGTTCCCAGGCGCGCTGCTTCACCGTAGTCAATGCGGTCGGGTCGGGTGTGCTGTGCCATGCGTCGGCCATGGCGCGTGCGAGGGCGTGGACGGTTTGGTGGTGGCGGGCGACGATTCGGCCGCTGCTGGTCACGGCGTAGCGCGTGTAGTTGACCGCGTCGGAGCGTGGTTGTCCGAACTCGGCGTCGAACCGGGTGAAGGCGTGGTGGAGGTAGGTCCAGAATCGTCCCGGATCCATCGGCGGCTGGGTGGGGTCGGCTCGCCAGCGCAGCTCGGCGCGCATCTGTTCGGCGAGGTGCGGCGCCATGTGACCGAAGTCGTGGTGGGCGTAGGCGCCGTCGAGCATGGCGGTGGCTCGCAGGATCTTCACGCACAGTCGGCTGATGAGCAGGTGGAAGTGTGTGGAGGCCGTTCCGGCGGACCATTGGTCGTGGAGGCCGAGCCAGAAGTAGGCCTGTGTGTAGTAGAGCAGGATTTCGTAAGCGTCGCGGATGTCGAGTGTGACGGGGTGGTGTTCGGGTAGGCCGCGGTCGGTGACGGGCAGGCCGAGATTTTTGAAGTCGTGCCCGAGGGAGGTTTGGATGGCGCGGTAGTCGCTGAGCGGCAAGGTCATCAAATCCACTGTGGTGAAGTGTTTCTCGGCGAGGGACACGAGTTCGTGGATCTGGGTTGAGGGGTGGTCTCCGTAGTGGACGTATAGGAGGTCGACGTCGCTGATCAGCAGCGGCTTACCGTCGTGGCGGATGAAGGTGGGTTCGCCGCGGGCGAGGGAGCCGCCGACGATCAGCCAGTCGTCGGCGGGTACGCAGTGCCCGAGCGTGCGGAGGTCTTCGGCGATATCGAGGGCTTCGCGGGCGACGGCGGTGGCGTGGGGGAGTCGGGCGGTGATGCGTTCGGCCAAGGCGGTGTCCACTTCATGCCTCCGGTTCGATGGAAGGCGTGGGCATGGGCAGCAGAACGGGTCCGGGCTGGTGGGCGGGGACAGGTGTTTCCTCGTGGACCTTTTTCGCGGTGATGTGCGGGCACAGCGAGCCGCAGATGGTGCAGGGCGCGCCTTTGCGCAGGCCGTGGGTGATGAACGCGTTGCCTGCCAGGCCGGGGTAGAGGGCGTGGCCTTGCTGGATGTCCCAGTCGTTGGCGCGGCGGGCGACGCTGATCGCGCGCTGTCGTGCGATTTCGGGTTTCCAGCCGCGTACGAGGTCGAGCGCTGTGATCGCGACACGGACCATGCGGATCGAGGTGGCGGTGTCGGGTGCGGTGGGCATGGCGTAGTGCTCGTTGTGGGTGATGGAGGCGAACATGTCGCCGCCGCACTGTCCGGCCGCCGCGACACCGAGGGCGTTGACGGTGTCGTCGAGGGTGACGCCGTTGTCGATGACCATCGGTCCGGCCAGCCACAGCGGCGCGCCGCCGAGCGCTTCTTTGTAGGCGGGGATCAGTTCGGGAATGCGGTGCAGCGGCATGTGTCCGCCGCTTTCGCACAACACCTGCACTCCGGCGCTCAACGCGTCTTTGCGGAGTTCGGCCAGCAGGTGGATTTCGCGCCATTTGAGGTCATCGCCCGCATCGGCGGTGGCGCCGGGGCGGAAGATGTCGCCGAGGTCGAGGACGACTTCGTGGCGGCGGCAGATGTCGAGGATTCCGTCGAAGTACTCGATGAGAGGGTTGTCGCAGTGGTGGACGCGCATGTAGCGGGCCAGCAACCCGCCGCCTCGTGAGGTTGTGGGCATGATTCGGTCGGATTTCTCGCTCATCTGCGCGAGGGCGGGGTTGATGCCTGCGTGGATGAGGACGAAGTCGACGCCAGCGGCCAACCCGAGCTCGAATCGGTCCAGGAATTCGTTGCGGCTCAGTTTCTTCCGCGGGTCAGCGAACAGGTCGTATGTCAGGCATGCGCCGAGCGGTACGCCCATGACTTCCTTCAGATCCGCGCGCAGCGCCACCCCTTCGGGGTTGGTGGTCAGGTCCATGACAGCGTCGGGTCCAGCGGCGAGGATGACCGCCATGCTTTCCACGATGGTCTGCCGGTCGCGGTCACGCGGCCCCAGTCCGACGAGAGCGGCGACTTTGCGGCGGGTGTCCTCACCGACGAGCAGCGGTTTGAAGGCCGTCATGTGCCGGCTCGCGTGCGACCGCAGGAACACCAGGGTGCCGCTTTCGACCCGGCGGGCGGCGGTGTCAGGGTCGATGTCTTCGGCCTGAGAGGTAGCGATGAACTGAGGATCTGTTGCGAGGGTGAACATTTGGCGTGTCCTTTCGATCAGGGACGTATCGGAGTGGTGGGCCCGGTAGGCCGCGGTGGGGGCGGTTGGCCGTCGACGACTTCGGTGATCAGGTCAGCCCAGTCGACCGCCAGGGCACTGACGTGGATCCATGCCTCACGCACGGCGGGTTCGGAGGCGTGCTCGGCGGCCGCCAGCGTCAGTTCGGCATCGACGTACGCGGCGGCCAGGGCATCCACTGCCGGTCCTATGCGTTTGGTGCCGCGTCGTGGCTGAATGTAGATGCCAACCCAGTTGTCGATCAGCGTGACGACATCGTCTCGGCGTCGGTCGACTTCGGCCGCGCGGTCGGGGATGACGCGGCGGGTGCGGTGCAGATGCGCCAGCGCCTGCGCCCACCGCGTGATCAGATGGTCGCCCGGGTTGTGGCCCGTCACGCCGCGGAACGCCGCGCATAGCTGGTGCCAGTCCGGAATCCGAGGAAGCCGAGAATCCGGCCCGAAGAGCGAGGCATCCTGTCGCACAGCCGTTGTCATCTGCGATGAACGAGTGAGTATGGATGTGGGGCGTTCGGGGGGCATGCTCGGGCTACACCTCGATTCCGAACGAGTAGGCCATCGCCGCGAGGTAGGGAAGACATCCGCCCCCGTGGGCAGCATGAGCGTGGAGAATGAAGCGGGCGCGGTCCAGATCCAAATCGATAGGTTCAACCGCGCAGTCGCGATACTGCACGGCCCACAGATCCCGTGTGTTCTGCGAAATTCTCACGACAGCTCCCTGACAGTCGGTGGGTGGGCACGCCGATGCCGGGCCCAGTCGCGCGCGCCCGAATCCGGCTCCGCCCGTTGCTGATTACTTGCAAGGGCGGAAGGGAGTCGACCGCATGCCCCGGCATCGGGTGCTGGTCCCAGATTCGCGGCCGCGGCTTGCCGTCCCAACGCCCGACGGGACTAGCCCCACTGGGGCTTGCGCATCGTCAATAACTGGCTGGGTTCAGGCGAAAGGATCATTTGTGCACGTAGAAGCCATCCACCGCATACTGTGAGACAAACTGCGGTCAACCGACTGAGGTGAGATATGAATACTGGGGGACGTATCTGCCGCACATGCCGCACGACGCTGCCCAACAAACACGCCGGAAACCTCTGTGCCGACTGCGCCTGCGCTGCCGGGTTCAAGCACGCGCTCACCGCCGACTTCTTCGACGATCCCACGATCCGCGCGGCGCTGGCAGACCACGACTTCAGCGTCGTGTTCACCGTGATTCGCGAAGCAACCGGCCTCTCACAACTTCAACTGGCCGCGTTGCTCGACCTCACACAGTCCAGAATCTCAGCCGTCGAACGCGGAGAACGCCGTCTCACCAGCGCCAAACTGGTCGCCAGAATCGCCGAAACCTTCGCGATCCCCGCCTCGCTGCTCGGGTTCGGCTCCGGAACTGCGAGTAATCTGGCCCGCGAGGAGGTGACGTGGGTGGAACGCAGAGACTTCATCACCCTGGCAACCGCAGCCGCACTCGGTTCCCATCTTCACCCGCAACTCGACCGGCTGGGCAGCATCCTTCCTGACCGGCTCGAGCCAGTCACCCGACCCCACATCGGATCCGCCGACATCGACGCCATCGAAGCCATCACCGACGGATTCCGGCGATGGGACCTCGCGCACGGCGGCGGACTCTGCCGGACCGCTGCACTCACCCAACTGCACCAAGTCCGCGCCCTGGAAGGCGCCGCATGCACCACGGACGTTCGAACACGTCTGTGGATCGCCACCGCCGACCTGGCAAGCATGGCCGGCTGGCTGGCCTACGACATCGAAGAACACGACTCAGCCCGCAAACTGTGGACATACGCCCTGCAAACCGCCCACCGCGGCCAAGACCATCCGCGCAGCACCGACCTGACGGTCAGCATTCTCCTCGACATGGCCCACCAGTCCCTGCACCTGAAACGACCTGATGAAGCACTAAAATTCGTGCAGCTCGCCTCATCGACCGCCGCCAGCAGGCGCCATCCGATCAGCACCATCACCGCCGGATACATCGCAACGGTAATGGGCTGGTGCTGGGCATCCCTGAACGACTCCGCAGCCACCCAGCGCGCCCTCGGGCTATCCGAAGACCGCTACGCAGCAGCCGAGCCCGACACCACTCCCTCCTGGGCATGGTTCGTCACGCCCGCGGAAATCGCCGCTCAACACGGCCATGCGATCTATTTGCTGTCGCTCTCCGATCCCAAGTTCGCGCTATCGGCGGTCGAGCGTCTGTCCACCGCGATCCCTGGCCACGCCAGCGAACATGCGCGCAGCCGCGCCGTCGCCTTACCCACCCTTGCCGGCGCCTGTTTGCAGGCGGGTGATTTCGACTCGGCCAACCGGTACGGGCGTGAGGCGATTACGGCGATCACCGAGCTGTCTTCACCCCGCTGCTACGTCCGCCTCCGCGACCTGGACACCATCGCCACCCAGTACGACGGCGACCCGATCGTTGCTGAATTGCGCGGCGATCTGAGGGCGGTCCTCGCTACTGCGGGCTCATGACCACCGAAAGCCAGCTTCCCGGTCGCGCAGCCGTGAGTGTTGCCTGTCAGGAGTTCGGCGTCGACGACCGCGACGCGCAACTGCTGCATCATCGGTCGAACGCAGTGTGGTTGCTGCCGCACGCTGATCTGATCGTGCGCCTGGCGCCCGACACCGCCTACCGGCGCGAGCGCGCTCACACCGCCGTCGCCGTCACACGGTGGCTGGCAGCTGAAACCCAATCCATCGCGCTCACTCCAGCATCCGGAACCCAGCCAGTTATCGCCATCGGCGCAATCGCCACCTTCTGGCCCTACCGCCCCACACCTGAACCGCCGGGCCCGGCCGACCTCGGGGCACTTGTACGGCGGCTGCACTCGGTGGCGCGGCCGCCGTTCCCCGTGCCGCGATACCAGCCGCTGCGGCGGCTGTTCGAAGCCCTAACCCTCGATGACGAGCGGACGACACCTGCACTCACCGACTCGGAGCGGGCGTGGCTGCACGCCCGCGCCGAGGCACTGGTCGGCCAGTTCACGCAGACCGAATTCCCGCTCGGGGAAGGTCTTGTGCATGTCGACGTCCACAGCGAGAACGCCGTCTGCGATCATGGGCAGTGGGTGCTGATCGACTGGGATCAATGCAGCATCGGGCCACGCGAACTCGACCTGGTGAACGGGTTGCCCGATCACTTCCACCAACCACAACACGAGCGGGCACGCTTCGCAGCCGCCTACGGATACGACCTGCTCGACTGGCCCGGATGGACTTTGCTGCGCGACATCACCGAACTGCACTCGCTCGGCGCCTACATCCGGCTCGCACCGAGCAAGCCCGCAGCAGACGAAGAACTGCGGCATCGCCTCGTGTCATTGCGAACCGGCGACCAAGCCGCAGTCTGGCAAGCGGTGTCGTGATCTCGTGCGTCGTTCTCCGCGACCATCGAGGTAATCAGTCCGAGCGACTACCAGCTCAAGAGTGTCCGATTAGCGGCGGATCCGATCCCGGTACTGGTTAGTTTCCGGTCGGGGTGATCCGGCCTTTGAAGGTGATCGCTGGCCAAACGCTCAAATCTACTGATGGAGATCGCCGCAACCACCGTTAGCGAGATAGACCCGAGCGAGCCTATGGCGTGCGATGAACTGCGCCATCGCGTCCGATCGCTAGGCACCGGTCGACAGAGCCGTGGTTTGGCATGCGGTCTCCTGATCGGCGTCCGTATGGTTCGGCCGTCCAGGTGCCGATGACGTCATAGTCCGAAATCCGTACCGATCTGCTGATCAGGAACGCTCACCGATTGGTCGACGTCGAAGTCGTTCTCGCCCGCCATGGCGGGAGCTTGCCGAAGTTGGTCTTCCAGTACCCGGTGTTCCGGGCTCAGTGTGCTGCGGCGGTGCTGTTCGGCGTGGTATTCGACGAGTTGCCGGCGGAAGTAGGTGGTGCGCTCGCTGGCTTCTTCATCGACGGTGGCTTCGACCTGGCTTTCGGGAAGTTGCTCATTCGGCGGTGGTTGTGGGTGCCTGGTGAGTTGGTGGTGCCAGTCGTCTTCTGGCCCGGCGAAGAGGACTGCCTCACGGTGAGCGTTGCGGGCGTTGGTGCGGGCAGAGTTGTGATGCCGGTCGCGAATGTTGCGTTCGACGATCAGTGTGTCGATGCGGGCTTGTAGCTGGCGGCGGTGGCCGCGGCGGTAGCGGGGAGTCGCGGCGAGTTCGTCTCGGGCATTGTGTAATTCGGTCGCTGCGGTGCCAGCGGCTTCGACCGCCGCCTCGAGCTGGTGGTCGGCGTGTTGGGCGTTGCGGATCGCCTCCTGCGCGGCGCGGTGGCGGCGGGCGGTGTCTTCGGGATCGGGCTCTTCGTGCCGGTACGTGGCAGGGCTGAAGATGAACGCATCCGTGTCGACGAGCGCAAGTTGCTGGTGGAGTTCGCTGATGTGCTGATCGAGTTCCTCGTCGGTCAGCAGCATCAGGGGGTTGCTCTCCGCCTGCCCTGTCAGCTCTGAGGACAGTGAGTTCGTGGCGTCGTCGTCCGATGGCTGATGGTGGATGACGCCGTTGTCGGAGGTGGGTGTTTGGAGTTGCACGCGTGACCACAGCGCGGCGGCGGGCATCTCGTCTGGGAGGGAATGTTGGTTCGCGGCGTCGGTGAGCAGGCCCATGACGTCGATTCCGCTTTCGTGTGCGGTCTCGAGTTTGGCGGCGAGGGTGGGCCAGTAGGGGTCGGTGGTGATGCGTGGGTTGAGGTGTTGGACGACGGGCGCCCACTTTTTGACCGGCAGATTACGGTCCCCCAAAGCGCTTGTGACACGGCGGTCAAGCCTCTGCTGATGCTCGTGTTCTATGGTGGCGTAGCGGTGTGGACCGGTGGGTCGTAGGTCGTGGTCGGGGATGTGGAGACCGGCTCGCCACACGGCTAGGTCGGCCACCAGCTGCGGGTCGACATCCAACAGTGCGCGCGCCCAGTGGGGTGCGGTGGCGGGTGTCCAGTTGCCGGTGTCGTCGCGGATCTGTTCGGCGAGGTCGGCGACGATGCGGTGGCGGGCTCGCAGTTCTTTGGTGAGGGGATGGTCGTCGAGCGTGTGGGGTAGTCCGCGGGTCCAGGGCAAGGGACCGGTGCCGGTGGAGTGTGTGCCGGACGGGTCGAGGCGCCAGTCGAGGACGGCTGCGGGGTCGTGGGCGGTGTCGAGTTCGCGCGCGGCCGCGGTGTGTAGGGCGGTGATGGGGTCGCGTCCGGTCATCGCGACGAACGCGAGGTGTTGGCGCAGGAGAGGGTAGGCGGGGCTGTCGGTGAGATGCGGGCGCAGGTTTTCGGCCGCAGTGTCGATGCGGTCCAGTCCGGCCGGACCGAGCGCTTCTTCGGCTGCGACCCCGATCGCGTCGAGGTAGATATCGAGGGCACGCCCGATCCGGGTGTGCGGATCGAGCGCATCACGCAGCTGCACGTGCGCGGACTTCTGTGCACTATCGCGCTCGAGGATGGACACCAGAACCTCGACTGCGGTGCGTGGAACGACGGCGGGTTCGCTCCAAAAGGAGGCTTCGCTGCCGTTCGATGCGGTCGGGATGTAGAGGTGGTTGCCATGGACACCACGAGTCATCGCGACATACAACTGCTGGCGCGATTCGCCTCCTGTGAGCGCGACATGGCAAGTGTCGGCGGTGATTCCTTGCGCGGAATCGATCGTCGCGGCATACCCGAGACGCACATGCGCGCGCACATAATCCGAAGGAAAGCGCACACTCCCGCCGGAATCTTCGTCGCGGGAGTGGCGGTGTGTGGCGATGATGCTGCCGTCGTTGTGGATGGCGGTGATGGTCCAGACGTAGCCGTTGCGCACCCAATCGTGGTCGCCGAGACGCAGTCGTGGATTGTTTCGGCGACTGCGGATCGTGTCGCCGACAGAGGCGGTCAGGCCGTCGGCGAGCACACACTCGCCGCCGACTACGCCCCCGGCCCGCGCGATCCGGTCGGCTCGTGCGCGAATATTCAACGCGCTCACCACCTCGTGCGTGGCCGCCAGCATGACGCCGTCACGGCCGGAGAGATGGTCGCTCATCCACGCGGTGTAGGCGTCACCGTGGGTGGCACCGTGGTGACCGGCATACACACGGCCGTTGTCCAGATACCAACCCAACGCGGCCGGGTCGCCGTCGCGCAGCTGCAAGCTGGCAGTCCCTTCGGCCGTCGAGGCGAACCGCACGACGTTCGTGAGGGTCATCGTGTGGTCGGCTGCGGCGACACGCATGTCGGTGTCCGCACCGCCGGTTTCGATCGCGGGCAGCTGCTGGTCGTCGCCGATGCAGCGGATCGTCGCCCCGCGCTCGGTTAAGAACTCGAGCAGTCGTAGGCGTTTGATGTTGCTGATCCTGACGTGCTCATCGATGATCACTAACGTTTCCGAGCCGATCTCACGCACCCAATCCGGCAGCGGGGGTGGTTCGAACTCGGGGCTGTCCGCGCCCGGAGTGTGCTGGTTCAAGACGTAGAGGAGCTTGTCGACGGTCTCCACGCGGGCGCCGATCGACCTCCCCAGCACTGCCGCAGCCGATGCGGTGGGAGCGAGGCCGAGGACGTTCCCGCCGCTGGTGTGCCACGCGTCGGTGAGCACGCACATTGCAGTGGTCTTGCCTGTTCCGGCCGGGGCGTTGGCAGTATGCACGCGCAAGCCGGAGGTGGCGAAGCCTCCGATGACACCGACCTGCCCGGTATTCAACGGCCGGTCCGGGTGGGTGGTGTTGAAGCTGTGGACGGCGGCGTGGACTGCTTCTGGTGGCAGTTGCCGTCCGCCGGGCTGGACCGACAGCTCGATCAGCCGCCGCTCCACCGACAACACGCGCGCCGAAGTGTAGAGCTGTGCTGCCGGATTCGCGTAGACGCTGGTGTCGTCGCGGCGGCGCAGCACCTGCGGAACCGTGGACAATTCGGGCTCGTCGGCCTGGTCGGGGTCCCCGCGCGCGATCGACCGCGCAGGCGACAACGCCTCGGCAACGACGGCTGTGGTGACCCGTTCCCATTCTCTGCCCGTGACCTTGCCGCGCAACTGTCGTTCGGTTTCGGCGCGCACGTTGGTGGCCCGCCACGTCGAGCGATGCTCCGAAACCACCTCCAACACCTGCTCGGCCGCACGGGCGATCCACTGCGGTGATGGTGTAACCCGCAGCGTCTGTCCAGGATTCAGTGCCGCAGTGATCATCCGCGACACGGCGCCCCGGCCACCGAGCAGCCACAGCGCCTCGGCCCGCCAGCTGGCGCGTTGTTCGGCCAGAGACCGCAAGGCGTGCTTGGCGGGGCGTGTTTCGAGCGTGGCCTGCTGCGCCAGGTCGTACATTTCACCGGGGGTGGGTTCGCGCCCGAACCGCTGCTGGAAGTCTGCCGCGAGCGTGCCCGACCGCAGTCTGATGTCGGCTTCCCGCCGCGACCAAGCCTCGATCAACGACGCTGGGATGCCGTCGATTTCCCGGATCGGTCGCTTAACCTGATCGCTCATAGTGCGTTCAGTGAACTGCACACCGACGAGATCCTCGAGGTGGTGCTCTAAACGGGTGTTGTAGATCTCCGAGACGGTGACCACGGACTGATAGATCGCGGCGCCATAGAGGGTGCGCCAACGCCCATCCAGCGTGGCGACCCGATTGGCGATCAGCACGTGTGTGTGCAGGTCCGGGTCGCCGGCACGGGAATCGCGGTGCGTGAACCGGGCAGCCACGATGCCCTCGACATCTACCTGCCGAACACCGTTACGACCCAGACGGGTGACGACCGCGTGCTGTTCCATCCACGCCAGGGCGTCGTCGATCGCGGCGCGGTGGGCGGCCTCGATCTTCTCCGCAACGCTGCGAGGCGCGAGCGCCCACAGCACCGACACCGACTTCACCGGTGAGAACGTGATGTCGAAACCCGCCACCGCGGCGGTGTTCGGGCGTGAGTTCTTCGCCACCCAGCCGGACAACTCGCGCGCACCTATCGGCGCACGACCGTATTCTTCGGTGAACATTTTTGTCGCCACCGCAGTGCGCATGCGTGCCCGTTCGGCATCAGGAATAGCGTCATGCGGATCCGATCCGCGTGACATATTGTGTGTCTCGAATGCGTCCGCGCATCGTTTTCGGAACTCGGAAACCTCGCGATAAACGCGATACGGATTGCCCAACCGGGAGGCTTTGTCTGCTGCTCGCGCGGCATCCTTGTGCTTGGCACCCAGCCGGACCTGCTCGTCGTAGACTTCGGTTTCGATCAGGTCGGCGTTCGGGTGACGACCCAACCCGAACAGGGATTTCATCTGTTCCTCGGTCACTTCATCGCCTGGGGTGATGTCGAGAGCGGTCAAGCCGGTGCCATGCCAGACTCCAGGTGCCTCACCATGCGCGGAGTAATAGTCGGCCAGGCTGGAACGGCCACGCGAGCTGGCATCGTGCGCAGCCACATTTCGCAGATAGTACTGATAGCCATTGCCTGCCACGACTTTGTGAATAGTCGCGGTCATACATCTATCAAGCACACACTTCGCGATTGTTGCCAAGGGTTTCGCCCACCCGATTTTGCGTCGAGTTCGACGAATCGCTGGTCGTTATCAAACCGTGTTATCCGGGATGAAAGAGGTGTGCCTGAGATGAGGGGGAAGCCATGGGTCGTGGAGGTGTGGTAGCGAGGTGTCCTGTTCGGATGTACTTTTCGGTGTTCGGGTCTACTTTTCGTGGGTGGGTTCGGAGTTCGGATGTAGGTTTCGTGACTGCTGATGCTGACCTGCAAAGATCCGCTCGTTGCTGTCAGTCACTCCGCTGTCACTCGCTCCGTCGCGTGCTCCAGCCGGGCTGACGCCCCTCGATCCGAAAGGTAGATCCGGACACCTGCGCCGCCGAGCTGTCCACCCCAACTTTTCGTGCCGCAGGTCAGGCGGGCGCGGTCCGAAAGGTTCACGCGGACCGGACACGAGGAGTGGTCTATGTAGATGTAGTTGCGAAGTGGGTGGCATGTTGGGCGCAATTGAGGCGTAGAGGTTTTCGTTGATGGGATGGCGATCCGATCGCTGGTCCAACGGGGAGCCGACGCGGTCGATGTCGGCTGATGCACGTGGAGACCGGAGCGGGCTCCGGGTGGACGTGGCCAGGCGGCTACGCCCGCGCCAGGTGATTTGCGGCGCCCTCGCGGTGGGTGCCTCTTTCACGAGCATCCGCGTTGCCGCTATGAGGGTCGGGAGTGGCAGTGGCTGCTGTCATCGGTGTCACTGCATGGGTTGCAGCACCCGGCGTAGCTCGCCCCGCGTGTGATCCACATGATCACCGACCTCCGCTGGGCCCCGTGCATCCATCGCGCGGCTGGTTCGTCTGAGGAAGCGGACTCCCATCCACCCCGGGGTGGGAGCACACCTTCTTCCGAGAGGAACCCTGCGATGACCATCCATCTTTCCAACCACGTGTTCAACCGTGTCGGGGGTGTGCGATGACCGCCCCGGCCGTCGTGGTCGAGGATCTGCACGTCGCCTACGGCAAAACCTGGGCCCTCGACGGCATCGACGTGGAAGCCGCTGCGGGCACGACCCTTGGGGTGCTCGGCCACAACGCTGCGGGCAAGACCACGCTGATCCGCGCGCTCACCACTCTGGTGCGGCCCACCGTCGGCCGCGTGCAGATCGCCGGTCTGGACGTGATCGCCGATGCCACCGAGGTTCGCCGCCGGATCGGGGTGACCGGTCAATACGCCGGACTCGACGAATTCCTCACCGCGCGGGAGAACCTGGAGCTGATCGGTCGCCTGACCGGGCTGCGCCGCACCGCCCTCACACGAGCCGACGCGCTGATCGACCGGCTCAGGCTGCACGAATACGCGACCCGGCGGGTCGGGGAACTGTCCGGCGGCTCCCGCCGCCGCATTGACCTGGCCGCCAGCCTCGTCGGCGATCCGTCGGTGCTGTTCCTCGACGAGCCGACCACCGGTCTGGACCCCCTCGCCCGCGCCGGATTGTGGGACGTCGTCGACGAGCTCACCGCCGCGGGCACCACCGTCGTGCTCACGACCCAGTATCTCGAGGAAGCCGACCGGCTCGCCGACCACATCGTGGTGCTCAGCCACGGCCGGGTCGCCGCTCGCGGCACTCCCGCCGAGCTGAAACGGATCGTCGGCGGCAAGGTCCTGCACGCCACCGTCCCCGCCCACCGGATTTCGGATCTGCCGTTCACCCCGGACACCGATCGGGTCGACGGCACCCGGGTGCGGGTGTCGGTCACCGTCAACGATGCCCCCACCGCGACCGCACTAGTCGCCGACCTGCACCGCGCCGGCATCGACGTCACCGATCTGGACGTGACTTCCCCGAGCCTCGACGACGTCTTCTCCCATCTCGCCCACACCACCGGAGCCCACCGATGACCACCACCACTAGTACGACCGTGATCGGGCGTTCCCCGATCGTCGACCAGCTCGCCGCCCTGACCATCCGGAGCCTGCGCACCAGCGCCCGCGTCCCGCAGCTGCTGATGTTCTCGCTGACCATGCCGATGGCGATGCTCGTGCTGTTCAGCCAGGTGTTCCGCAGCGTCGCCGCCGGACCCGGCTTCCCGGCCGGGGTCAGCTACATCAACTTCCTCACCCCGGCCATGCTCGCGGTCTCCACGGTGATGGCCGGCACCAACGCCGGAGTCTCCGCCGCGATCGATCACACCAACGGCCTGCACGACCGCTTCGCGGCCCTGCCCATGCGAGCGACGTTGCCCGGCGTGGCTCGCACCGTCAACGAGGCCGTGTTCACTCTCGCGAGAGCCGGGCTGCTCGGGATCGCCGCTGTGCTGCTGGGTTTCGACTTCCACGGCAGCGCCGTCGATGCCGTTGCCGCGGTCGTGGTGCTGGTGGTGCTGGCGGGGGCGATGAGCGCGCTGTTCGGGCTGATCGGGGACCGGCTACGCCGCCCGGACGTGGTCCAGTTCGCCGGGATGATGGTGATGATGCCGCTGATGTTCGTCTCGAGTGCGTTCGCACCGATCGACACCATGCCCGGCTGGATGCGGGCCATGGCCACGGTCAATCCGGTCGCCCACGCCACCGACGCCCTGCGCGGACATGTTCTCGGCACCGCCACCACCGCGGACACCGTCACCGCCCTGGTCGCGGCGCTCGGACTGTGGGCCGCGGTCACCGTTGCCCCCGCTATCGCCCGGTGGGCCCGGTCGGCCCGTGCCCGCTGAACGACGTACGCCGCATCCGCCTCGTCTCCTCCATCCGGCAGGGATAGGACGAGGCGGTTTCGCGTGTGCGCTGTCCGCCTACCTGGAACCGGGCACGCTGATGGCCCCTACCCGGCGGCGAGGTAGGGGCGCATGGGTGTGTCCTGGTTCAGCGGATATGCCCGGTGGCGGCGTGGATCGCGCTCATGGGGTGGTGTCGAGCAGATGCAATTCCTCGGCCACGATCAGATCGACCTCTTCGTCGGTCAGATCCGACAGCAGATGTGTCGTGAGCATCGCTCTCACCTCCTCACCGCGCTGATTGGGTTTGTCGAATCGGAGATTCCGATATCGACTTCGACACCCATACAGACGTGACACTCCGGATAGGGACGCACGGATGCGTCCGATCGCGGTCATCACCGTCATTACGTGCGATGACGAACCAAGGGCTCGCCACCGCGCTAGCAGGCGAGGATGCTGGAGACGGAGAGGAATCCCGATCATGAGCCAGCCAACGGCCACCACAGCGACCACACCACAGCCGCAACCTGGTGATCTCGAACAGCTGTGGCGCCGCTTTTCCAGCGACCTGCGCGCCTTCATCGCCCGCCGGGTCTCCCGCCCGGAAGACGCCGACGACATCTTGTCGATCGTGTTCCTGCGCATGGGCAAAAGCTTGGACAACTTGCGCGATCAGGACCGGCTTCTGGGTTGGATGTATGCCATCACCCGCAACGCCATCACCGACTACTACCGGTCGGCGCCCCATCGCCGCGAACTACCCGTCGACGCCGTCCCGGACAACCCGTCCGCGGGCGAGGACGAACTCGACGCCGACGACGCGGCGCAGAAAGAACTCGCCGCCTGCCTTGTGCCGATGCTTTCCGCGCTGCCCGCCGAGCAGGCGGCCGCGGTGAAGATGGTCGACCTCGACGCCCGCACGCACGCCGCTGCCGCAAGCGAGGCCGGTATCTCAGTGTCCGGGATGAAATCCCGTGTCCAACGCGGCCGCGCCGCCCTGCACGCCCAACTGCACGCTTGCTGCCGGATCAGCCAGGACCGCACCGGCCACGTCCACGACTACCAACCCCGCGAGGGAGCCTGCGGAGACACAGCCAGTAGGGACGCAGGCTGCGGCTGTGGTGCTACCGCACCCTCGGACCAGTAGACCGGCGCATCGACTCGGAACGTCCACCGGTCATCCGCATATCACCACGACCAGACAAAGGTGCGGTGCGAGCCTCGAGGGGCTCGCACCGCGCTGTCCCGGGTGAGGGCTACTGACAGCCGCATCCGCCGCCGGCCGTGGCCGCTGGAGCGCAGCATGTCGCCTTTTCGCTGTCATCACAGCACGCGGTCTGCCGTTCGGTGCTGCAACAGGTGGGCGCCGCAGGTTGCGGGGGTGCGTCCGTGCGAACTGTCGCCGGGGACTGGAACTCGGTCGGGTCGGTCATGGTGACTCCTTGATCCGTGGGGACTGGCATCAGGACAGACGGAGGACCACAGGAAAGGACGCACCTCGCCGCAGCGTGAGTGAACGCGGGCAGGACAATCGCGGCACGGTCGAAGATTCGGCTGGGACCTTGGAATCCTCCCGGCGCTCACCGAACTGGCGTGGCATCGAGTGCTCGCGGGGTGCTTGCTCTCTCCTGGTGAATCCTGGCGTTGTTCATCGACGAACTAGGACCGAGCCTGGATGTGGCGGTATCGGCGAGAAGTGTCGTCACCAACGAGCGAGTCTTGCTGGCAGGGCGTGCCTACGCCGATGATCGTGTGCCTAGCTGGTAGGGCCAGCTGCTCGGTCTGTGTGCTCGGCGTTCGGTTCGGTCCTACATTGGACCAGCCGGATACTGGGTGAGGACCGAACCCTGTGTCCTACGGATCCGGCAACCTCGAAGAGCATGCCGCGGAGTGACCGGGCTGCAGTTGGCGTTTTTGTCCGCCGTGGTGGCAGCTGACGTGGTCGAGCGTACTTGCACAGACAGAAGTGGATGTCGCCTATTTTTCGTGCGCGGGCATTCCTACGTGGGATCGTTCTTGCCGCATTCCGCGCTGACCGGACGCAGTAGTAACTGCCAATCCCAGGACGGGCGCCTGGCCAGCAGGTGAGGGAATTCGGTTTGCAGTACGCAGAACTCGTTGTCCCAAGGATCTCGCATGACCCAGAAGTCGTAGCCGCGTTCCTGTTGGTGATCCCACCTGGCTGCGCCGAGCGCCTCGAGTCGACGTACCTCGGCTTCCACGTCGTCGGTCTCGATGTCGATGTGTATCCGCTCCTTCAACACCTTCTCATCGGGGGTCGCTTGCAGCAAGATCCGTACCTCGGAATCGGGTAGGCGCAGACGCCGGTAGACACGGCGGCTGCTGGGGTTCAGGGGTTCCTCAGTCGCGTCGAGGGCGCGCCCCCAGAATATGACCGCTCGGTCGAGATCCGATACGTCGATGACAATGTGGCACAGTCGACTTCGATGGCTCACGACCCGAAGCGTAGCGCGATCCCGGCCAGGTTGCGGACGGAGTAGCGCACGCTCATGCCGTTACGTGAGCCCGGATCGCTTGTTGCGTGCACATGGTCGGACTGGCGCCGTGACTTCGGCTGGTTCATGACCTCGGATGAGCATCGCTGTGTGCCGATGTCGTCAGCTTACGGCTGGTGATTCTGGTGATGAGGTGTTGGGCGTCGCGGCCTACTCCGCGTAGAGAGTTGGAGGAGGGGGTGCGTTGCCATTCCAGGCCGAGGTAGCCCAGGCCGGGGTGGGTGAGGGAGAGTCCCTGCCGGTGGCGGGGGGTGTGGTTGTCGGTGAGTGCGCCGAGATCTTTCAGGTAGGGCAGGTGCGGTCGGTAGCCGGTGGCGAGGATGACGGTGTCTGCGGGCTGGCGTGTGCCGTCGGGCCAGATGGCGGTGGTGCGGTCGAGGCGGGTGAACATGGGTCGGGTGGTGGGGTTGTCGGTGGCGAGGGCGGTGCGGTAGCGGCCGGTGTCGAGGACGGGTTGGGTTGGTGGGTGGGTGACGAATCGGCCGAGTGGGAGGGTGTCGAATCCGGTGATCCGGAACCAGAAGTGCAGGTCTCGCCCGAGGGGTCGCTGTGGGACGAACTTGACCGGGTGTCGGCTGGCGAGTGTGACGGTGGCGTGTTGGGCGAGTTCGGCGGCGATTTGCACGGCGGTGTTGCCTGCGCCGATGACGATCACGTTCTGTCCGGTGTAGTCGTGTGGGGAACGGTATCGGCTGGCGTGCAGGAGTTTTCCGGTGAAGCTGTCCTGGCCGGGGAGAACGGGGATGTTCGGGGAGGCGAACCCGCCGGTGGCCGCGATCAGCCGGGGTGCGCCGAACGCGGCGCCGGTGTTGGTGTGGGCGGTGAAGGTGCGTCCGTCGTGGGTAACGGTGTCCACCCGGTGCTCGAGGTGGATGTCGGCATCGAGGCTGCTGGCGTAGCGGCGGAGATAGTCGACGACTTCGTCGCGGTGGGGGTAGTAGTCGGGGTCGCCGGGGAAGGGCATGCCGGGTAGGGAGCTGTATCGGGCGGGTGAGAACAGGGTCAGGCTGTCGTAGTAGTGCGGCCAGGAGCCGACGGGTTCGCTGCCGGCTTCGATCAGGGTGACCGTCAGGCCACGGCGGCGCAGGTGGTAGGTGGCGGCCAGGCCGGATTGGCCGGCGCCGATGACGATGGCGTCGCTCATGAGTTTCGTTCTTTCAGTTGTGGGTTTCGGCGGTGGGTGCGGGTGTGTCAGGAGTGGGTGAAGGCGGCTAGGGAGGTGGCGAGGAGGTGGTGGTCGACGTGGTGTCCTTGCCCGTGCAGCGTTTCGCGAGTGAGGCCGGGTATCGCGGACGCGAGGTGGTCGGCGGCGTCGAGGATGTATGGGGCGCTGGTGGTTCCGACGATCAGCCGGGTGGGCAGGGTGAGCGCGGCGTACTGGTCGACGGCGGGCGGCAGGCTCGCGAGGATCTGCATGGTGGGGATGAGGGTGGGGGCGTGCGCGACTTTCGACATCCACAGCGGGTCGCTGCGCAGGGCGGCGAGTTCGGCGGCGGAGAACCCACCGGCAGCGGGGGTGATGTCCAACAGGAGTTGTTCGTAATCTCCTGCACTGATGCGGTTTTCGAGGTGGGTGATGTCCGGGATCGGGTAGGTGATCGGTAGGGGTGGTTCGTAGAGGGCGAGTCGGCTGAAGTGTTCCGGTGCGGCGAGGGCGGTTTCGAGGGCGATGACCGCGCCGTAGGAGTAGCCGAACAGGGTGGTGACCGGTCCGACGGCGGCGGTGACGGCTCGGATGTCGTCGATCATGTGGGTGATGTGCGGGGGTGAGTTGCCCCATCCGCTGGTTCCGTGCCCGCGCAGGTTGATCAAGACGACCTCGAAATCGGCCGCGAGGTGCTCGGCCAGCGGCAGCAGGCTGATCGCGCTGCCGAGCCCACCGTGCACACCGAGCACGACGGGGCCCTTACCGCGGGCGAGGTAGGTGATTGTGGTTCCGTCCGAGGATTTCACTCGACCGCCGCGTACCAGGGTCCGCGGGGACGGTGACCGGCCAGGTGGCGGCGCGGGCTGCAGAGTGCTGGTCATCGGTGAGGTTCTTTCGCAGGCGTGGTGGGGATGCTAGCGGCGGCCAGTAGCGCGGCAGCGGCGGCGAGGGCGCCGAGGATGAGGAACGCGGTGGCGTACCCACCGACCGCGGCGGCCAGGGCGGTGGCGCCGAAGGGGGCCAGGGCCATGGTGATGGTCAGGGGCGCGGACAGCAGGCCGGTGAGCTGGCCGTAGTGGGCGCTGCCCCAGCGGTCGGTGACTGCGGTGGCTTGCAGCAGCGTGAACACGCCGCGTGCCATACCGGCGGCGATCGCGGCCGCGATCAGCGCGGCGGCGGTGGTGAACATCCCGAGCAGGGCGGTAGTGGCGGCGATGGCGAGCAGAATTGCGACGGTGCGGGTGCGGACGCTGGTGCGGGCGGCGAGGGTCGCGTAGCCCAGGCGGCTGGCGACCTGCCCGGCGCCGCCCAATCCGAGCGCGATCGCGGCGACAGTGGTGTCGAGACCGCGTTCGGTCAGCAACGGCACCAGGGTGACCACCACGGCGAAGGAGGCGAACCCGCTGACGCTCAACGAGATCGCCAGCACCAGGAACGCGCGGCTGCGCGCCACCGGTCCGGGGTGGGTGAGATGGGCGTGTTCGGGTTCGGCGGGCGGGCGCGGCGGCCACGGCAGCCGCAGCCCGAACCAGTGCCCCGGCACAGTCACCACCGCAAGAATCACGGTCAGAACCAGATATGTTGCCCGCCAATCCATGTGCGCGACCAGGGCCGCGGTCAACGGGGCGAACACGGTGGAGGCCAAACCCGCGGCCAAGGTCAGCACTGTCAGCGCACGGATCCGGTTCGGGCCGTACCAGCGGGTGAGGGCGGCGAAGGCCGGCGGATACAGCACCGCCCCCATCGCGATCCCTGCCAGCAGCCAGCCCGCGACGAACCACACCAAGGTGGGTGCGGTCGCCACCAGGATCAAGGCGGGTATGGACAGCAGGGAGCCGGTGGTCATGATCCCGCGGGGTCCGTGGCGGTCGAGCCAGCGGCCCACGGGGATGCCGGTGAGGGCGGCAAGCAGTTGCCCGGCGGAGAACGCGGCGGTCAGCGCGGTCGCCGACCAGCCGGTGTCGGTGGTGATGCGCCCGAGCAGCACAGGGAACGCGTAGAACAGGATTCCCCAGCTTGTGATCTCGGTGAGGCACAGCACCACCAGCACTCGTCGCAACCCGGACCCGGTGGCCGCTGGCCGCGATGGCGCGGAAACAGCCTCCATCACAACGGGCCGCCTCAGCGGGCGGGCACGGCGGTCAACGGCAGTTCCTGCAACGCCACCGGCCCCGACGACAACACATCCGGCCCGGTCGGTGCACCACCACAGCAGCCACCAGCTGTGGTTTCAGCGGGTTCTTCGGCCGGCGCGTCGAAGACTCCGGAGCCGCCGCAGACACCGGTGTCGGGCAGAGCGAGTTCGACGCGTTCAGCGGCTTCGTGGTCCCCGGCGAGCGCGGCGGCCAGCGAGCGGACCTGTTCGTAGCCGGTCATCGCCAGGAACGTCGGGGCGCGACCGTAGCTTTTCATCCCGGCCAGGAACACACCCGGCTCCGGATGCGAGAGTTCTTTCACCCCATGCGGGTAGACGGTGCCGCAGGAATGCACGTTCGGGTCGATCAACGGCGCCAACTCCACCGGCGCTTGGAGCACAGGATCCAGGCCGAGGCGGATCTCCGACAGCCACGACAACTCCGGCCGGAACCCGGTCAACACCACCACCCGATCCACCTCCTCGATCCGGCGACCGGCATCCGACACCAGCGTGTGCCGACCGTTGCCGGTGGGTTCGATTGCGTCGGTGCGGAATCCGGTCACCACGGTGAGCAGGCCGGCGTCGACGGCTTGTTTGGCGCGCTGCCCGAGCGCGCCGCGGGCGGGTAGCTGATCGGCCTCGCCGCCACCGAAAGTGGACCCGACCTCCCCGCGGCGCAGCACCCATGTCAACCGGGTGCCCGGCTCGTTGCTCGCGACCTCGGCCAGTGCGATGATCGCGGTCAACGCCGAATGCCCACTCCCGGCGATCACGGTGTGCTTGCCTGCGTAGCGGGCGCGGACGGTGTCGTCGTCGAGGTCGGGCACCCGGTAGTCGATCACCGCCGTAGCAGCGGTTTCGCCGAGCGCGGGCAGCCCTTCGCCGCCGAGGGGGTTGGGCGCGCCCCAGGTGCCGGAGGCGTCGATCACCGCTCGCGCCAGCACCCGGTCTTCGCTGCCGTCGCCGTAGCGCAGGTGCACCGACAACGGTTCGCTGTCGCGTCCGGCGTTCACGACCCGGTCGCGGCCGCGGCGGGCCACGCCCACGACTTCGGTGTCGAGGACGACCACGTCCTCGCCGAGGGCTTTCGCCAGCGGCATCAGGTAATCGTTCACCCACTCCTGACCGGTCGGGTAGGTGTTCTCGGCCGGGGCGGCCCAGCCGCTGGGCTCGAGCAGGCGGCGCGCGGCCGGGGCGATGAGTTCGGCCCAGCGGGAAAACAGCCGCACATGATTCCACTCGCCCACGGCCGCCCCAGCGGTGGCGCCGCGTTCGAACACCAGCGGGTTCAGTCCTCGTTCACGCAGTTCAGCAGCAGCGGCCAGACCGATCGGCCCGGCTCCGACCACCACGACGGGGAGTTTGTCCACCATGAGGAATCCTTTCATCGACGGTCATCGATTAACTTGATGCAGGACTCTATCGACGTCCGTCGATGAATGCAAGCATCGATGTTCGTCGATATAGTGGTGGTTATGACGTCGTTGGACATGCCGGTCGTGCGCGCCGCCGGTGCGGACCGGGTGGACGCGCTGACGGTGGGTGATGCCACCACCTACGCGCAGTGGTTCGCCTGCCTGGCCGATCCGACGCGGGTGCGGCTGCTGCATCAAGTCGCCACCCGCCCGGCCGGGATCACCGTCGGTGAACTCGCCGAAGCACTGGGGATCGGGCAGCCCACGGTGTCGCATCACGTGCGCAAGCTCGCCGATGTCGGGTTCGTCAGCGTCCACAAGGACCGCACCTCCACCGTGGTGATGGTCAACCCCGCCTGCTGCACCGGCCTGCCCCACGCCGCCGACGCGGTCATGGGCGTGTTGACCCCGCGTCCCTGCTGCCCCGAGGACCTGCCCGCCGACGTCGCCGTCCGGCAGATGCGCGCAGACGATTGGGAGGCGGTGCGCCGCATCTACGGCGAAGGCATCGCCACCGGCACGGCGACACCCGCCACCGAGGTTCCCAGCCGCGACACCCTCGAGGCGCGATGGTTACCGCAGCACCGATGGATCGCCGAGATCGACGGCGAAGTCGTGGGCTGGGCCGCACTCAGCCACGCCTCCCGCGATGAAGGCTACGAGGGCGTAGCCGAGAGTTCGGTGTATGTGGCCGAGCAGATGCGCGGACGCGGCGTCGGGAAAGCCCTGCTACACAAACAAGTCATCGCGGCCGACGAAGCCGGGCTGTGGACCCTGCAGACCTCCATTTTTCCGGACAACCGCGCCGCTATCGCCCTGCACCACTCCGCGGGCTACCGCACCGTCGGGGTGCGCGAACGCATCGCCCAACTCGACGGAAAGTGGCGCGACAGCGTGTTCCTCGAACGCCGCAGCCCGGTGCGCTGACCCCGCGCGGCGAGTGACCGGTGCTCAGCGCTCGGTGCCGATGTTCTGATCGTCGGGTGTGGAATCTTCGTCCGGAAGCTCGTTTTCCTCACCGAGTCGAAGCAATTCCCGAGTTTGGGCCTCGTAGCCCGGTTTGCCCATGTTCTGGAACGGGTTGGACCCCGGCGATGGAAGATGCAACCTATAGGCATCGTTGTTCAGGGTCATTCCGGGCCTGCCGTGCCGCAGAACGTCGAGCGTCGTTTCGTCGAAGCCATCATCACCCATCGCGTTCATGAGCAGCTTCCGGATCTCCTTGATGTTCTCCGGGGACGCCGGCGGGGTCGGCTCGGCGCATTCGGCCTGCTGTTTGGCTTCGATGTGCTCGCCGAGGCGCAGTTGCCAACCGATTTGATGAACACGACCGATGATGTCCCGCAAGCCTTGGTTGTCCACCTCGTCGGAGGGCGACACGATAATGCCTCCCTCGACATCGACGTAAAATCCCTTCTGCTTCATCGCATTCTGGTTCTTCGACCATTCTTCGATAGTTCCGAGGATCGCAAGGTTGGCATCAGGGTCGGGAGGTTCGACATCGAACCAGTAGTCCTCCTGAACCAGGAATCTGTGCACGCGGCGCAACTTCTCCTCGTGCCGTCCCCACAGCTGTCGAAGAGGCTGGTCCACGAAGGGTGTGCCCTCCGGTTCGTAGGCCATTTCGACGCGCCGCTGGTGTATCGCGATCGCTTTGCCGGACTCCTCCAGGGCAAGAATAGCCAGCGATCGGGCCAAACCAGCATTGCCCAAGTCGAGCACGGCGATGGCCGACCTCAGCAGGTTGTCGGCGTTCTGCAACAGCGCATCCTGCACCTGGACGACCTGCGTGGGAGTGAGGTCCGATAGACGGGGCGTTGGCATCCGACCAGTGTGAGGCAACGCACCGGCCACGTCATGCCGTCTCCGTACCGCTGGCCGACCACGATGATCCCGCCTCGGACGAGGTGTTGCGACCGGTCGCCGACCGGCATTCACCAGATGTTCGCTTGGCCACTGATTCCATATCTGTCAATATCGATGCATGTCTAAGTCTCAGCTGCCGTTGACGCCGGTCCAGGCGTGCATTGCCGCACCGTTGGTGCGAGAGCCACTGACCGCGCAGGCCGCCGCCGATTTGGCGGGCGTGTTCAAGGCGCTGTCGGATCCGGTGCGGCTGCGGCTGCTGAGTGTGGTCGCCTCCCGCGCCAACCAGGAAGCCTGCGTGTGCGACCTGTCCGAAGGCATCGATGTCTCCCAGCCGACGATCTCCCATCACCTGAAGGTGCTGCGCGAGGCAGGGCTGTTGACCAGCGAACGCCGGGCCTCATGGGTGTACTACCGCGTGGTTCCCGAAGCGCTGCAACGCCTTTCGCATGTGCTGCTGATCAACAGCGGCGACACGTTGGGGGTGGGCGCGTGAGCGTGCGGACCGAACCCGACACTGCTGTCGTCGGCAAGCTGTCGACCCTGGACCGGTTCCTGCCGGTGTGGATCGGCGCCGCCATGGTCGCCGGGCTCCTACTCGGCCGCGTGATCCCCGGCCTCGGGGACGCGTTGAGCGCGGTAGAGATTGACGGCATCTCGCTGCCGATCGCGATCGGGTTGCTGATCATGATGTACCCGGTGCTGGCAAAAGTCCGCTACGACCGCCTCGACTCCGTCACCGGCGACCGCGGTCTTCTTCTCGGCTCCCTCATCCTGAACTGGGTGCTGGGCCCGGCGTTGATGTTCGCCCTGGCGTGGCTGCTGTTGCCGGATCTGCCGGAGTATCGCACCGGGTTGATCATCGTGGGGTTGGCGCGCTGCATCGCGATGGTCATCATCTGGAACGATTTGGCCTGCGGTGACCGCGAAGCCGCCGCGGTGCTGGTGGCACTGAATTCGATGTTCCAGGTGCTCATGTTCGCCGTGCTGGGCTGGTTCTACCTGTCGGTGCTGCCGGGCTGGCTCGGGTTGGAGCAGACCACGATCGACACCTCGCCGTGGCAGATCGCGAAGTCGGTGCTGATCTTCCTCGGGATTCCGCTGCTGGCGGGCTATCTGACCCGCCGTCTCGGCGAGCGCGGCAAGGGACGCGACTGGTATGAATCCACGCTGCTGCCGCGGATCGGGCCGTGGGCGCTGTACGGGCTGCTGTTCACCATCGTCATCCTGTTCGCCCTGCAAGGCAAACAGATCACCTCCCAACCGCTGGATGTGGTGCGGATCGCGATCCCGCTGCTGGCCTACTTCGCCATCATGTGGGGCGGCGGCTACCTGCTGGGCGCCGTCCTCGGCCTTGGTTACGAGCGCACGACCACGTTGGCGTTCACCGCGGCGGGCAACAACTTCGAACTCGCGATCGCCGTCGCGATCGCTACCTACGGCGCCGCCTCCGGCCAAGCTCTCGCCGGAGTCGTCGGCCCGCTCATCGAAGTCCCCGTCTTGGTCGGGCTGGTGTACGTCTCACTGGCGCTGCGCACCCGCTTCGGCGCCTCCGGCACTGCCGCGACCGTCTCTTCGGGTGTGGCAGAGGAAAAGGTGCTCGAGCGGTGACCGCGAACCCTGCTGTGCTGTTCGTGTGCGTGAAGAACGGCGGCAAGTCCCAGATGGCCGCCGGGCTGATGCGCCACGCCGCCGAAGGACGCATCGAGGTGTACTCCGCGGGCACCGCCCCCGGCGCGAGTCTCAACGCGCTGTCGGTGCAGTCGCTGCTGGAAGTCGGCGTCGACATCCGCAAGGAGACCCCGAAACCGATCGACCCGCGACTGCTGCGCGCAGTCGACCTCGTCGTCACGCTGGGCCGCGAAGCGCACGTCGATCCCGTCGACGGGGTACGGGTCGTGAACTGGGACACCGACGAACCCTCCGAACGCGGTATCGACGGCCTCGAACGCATGCGCCTGATCCGCGACGACATCGACACCCGTGTGCAGCACCTGCTCACCGAACTCGAGCCCTCCGTCTGACCCTGTCACACCACTCAGCATCGGAACACCGCTATGAGCGACAGCCCCCTCGCCCACGCCACCTACGTTCGTGACGACCTGACCATCGACCAGCAACTCGCCCTCAAAACCGCCGCCTCCCGCCTGCAGCGAGAATTCGACGGCACCTTCGGCGTCGAGACCATCGAACGGTTCCTGCACTCCTCCTACGACCAATTCGCCGGCCGCGCCACCGTCATGAACTTCCTACCGCTACTGGCCGAACGCTTCGCCCGCCAACGCCTCAACGCCCTCGCCAAGGTCGAGGGGAAAGCCCACACCGGCAAACCCACCGTGCTGTTCCTGTGCACTCACAACGCCGGACGCTCGCAGATGGCGCTGGGATTTTTCACCCACCTCGCCGCAGACAACGCCGTCGCCTGGTCCGGCGGCAGCGAGCCCGGCGAGCAGATCAACCCCGCCGCTGTCGAAGCCATGGCCGAGGTAGGCATCGACATCACCACCGAATTCCCGAAGCCATGGACCGAGGAAATCTTGCAGGCAGCCGACGTGGTCATCACCATGGGCTGCGGGGATGCCTGCCCCCTCTACCCGGGCCGCCGGTATGAGGAATGGGACCTCGACGACCCCGCCGGACTCGACGTCGCCGCCATCCGCCCCATCCGCGAGGAAATCGAAACCCGCGTCCGCCACCTGCTTGCCGAACTCGACATCCCCACCAGCTGAAAGGCCAACTCGCTCATGGCATCCAAGCCCAGCGTGCTGTTCGTCTGCGTCCACAACGCCGGACGCTCCCAGATGGCCGCCGGATTCCTCACCCACCTCGCCGGAGACGCCATCGAAGTCCGCTCCGCAGGCAGCGCGCCCGCCGAGTCCATCAACCCCGCCGCGGTCGAAGCCATGCGCGAGGTCGGCATCGACATCTCCGACCGGTCACCCAAAATCCTCACCTTCGACGCCGTCGAAGCCTCCGACGTCGTCATCACCATGGGCTGCGGCGACACCTGCCCGGTCTTCCCCGGAGTCAGCTACCGCGACTGGGTGCTCGAGGACCCCGCAGGCAAAGGCGTCGAGTCGGTGCGCCCGATCCGCGACGAGATCAAGGTCCGTGTCGAGGAACTCGTCGCCGAACTGCTGCCCGCGCGCTTGAACTGAGGACATCGACACGATCAGTACATCTGGCGTCTACGAGAGCGCACCCGAGGCAACGGCGGCGGATCCGTCGTTCCGGTAACCTGGGTGCGGGAGAATCGGCGGACAGGTCGTCAGGAGACTGTCATGTCCGTGCCTGGTTCATCGCTTCCCTCGTGCGTGCTGCCGAGCTGGTGTTGTTTCCTTCCGACCGAGCGAGTTCGGAGTACGACCATGGTGTCGCGGGCTGCGGTTTCCCGAATCGCAGGCATTGGCGCGGGATTCGAAACACCTTCAGGCGTAGCTGGCATTACCTTCAGCGGAGCGCGCCGCGAGTTCGTAGGCTCGCCACTGGTTGGTTCTGATATCCGCGCCCGTTCAGGTTATTCGAGAGCGCCTCTCAGTCGTGGAGACGGGGTTCGGCCGCATCGTCGGCCACCTTCCGTAATACACCGCAGGACAGAGTGTTTCGCGCTCGGTCGGCTGGCATCGAGTTTCGGTTTACGACCGTGCGCTGCTGCGGGTGGTCCGTACATCCTTTCCGCGGACATGCGCCGAGCCTTCCGCGGCGATCGCGCGCGTTCTGCCATCTTCAGCCCAGCGCAGGGGCTTGAAAGCTCGGGGTCCGAGCATGTCTACTGAAGCCAGCAATCGGGGGGTTAACCGAGAAGGCGATGAGCCTGGCATCATCGGAGTGGTTTGCCCCGACAGCCCACCCGCGCTGACCGACGACGCGGCCAGGGCACTGCTTGCGCTTCTGCTTCGACATTCCCGCGAACACTCCGGCGAGAGGGACGACGATGCCGACCGAACCCAACGAATGGGCCGTCCTCGACGAACTGCTGGGACTGGTCCCCGAAACCGTCGAAAGCGCCGATGATCAACGGTTCGCGTTCTACGGGCGCTGCTCGACCGAGGACAATCAGGATCCGGAGACCTCGTATCGGTGGCAGCGAGGCAACGCGGAGAAGTTCGTGTCCGAAGCGTCCATCGTCGCCGATTACTTCGACATCGGCCAGTCGCGGTCGGTGCCCTGGCATCGCCGTCGGGAAGCCGCACGGCTGCTAGCCGACTTGAAGAATCCGGGCCGAGGGTGGACGGCCATCGTTGTCGGTGAGGGCACTCGGTGCTGGTTCGGTAACCAGTTCAGTTTGGTCGCACCACGCCTGCAAGCGCATGGAGTGGAAGTTTGGGTGCCGGAACTCGGCGGGCGTTTCGACCCGCGCAATGTCACGCACTCGATGATGATGAGCATGCTCGGCGGGCTGAGTGAGTCCGAACGCCAGCATGTTCAGCAACGCACCCGCGCCAGCATGGACGCTCAAGTGCTCAACGAAGGCCGACACCAAGGAGGCCGACCGCCCTACGGGTACATAGTGGTGGACGGTCCGCCGCATCCGAACCCTAATCGCGCTTCGGATGGGCTGAAGTTGCGGATCCTTTCGCTCGATGTGAGTACCGCCCCGGTGGTACAGCGGATCTTTCGTGACTACCTCGCTGGCCGTGGCGATAAGGCGATCGCGATCGCTCTGAATCGGGAGGGTGTGCCGTGTCCGTCAGCGCATCGACCAGAGCAGAACCGGCATCGCGCCAAGGACGGTTGGCAGGCCGGAACCGTTGCCGCGATCCTGCAGAATCCCCGCTACACCGGCTACGCGGTGTTCGGACGATGGACCAAGCACGAAGAACTTCTCGATCCCGACGACGCTGCCGCCGGTAACGTCACCCGGTTCCGGCGCTCGCCCACCCACCGCATCGTTCGCTCGAAAAGCCCCGCGCATCCACCCATCGTCTCGGTAGAAACCTTCACCCAGGCTCAACTGCTGCGACGCCAGCGGGCAGGCGGCGGCAACCGCACCCGCGCCAAGCTCGAACGCAACAGAGCATCCAGCGGTCTGCGCCCGTATCTACTGAGCGGCCTCGTGCGCTGCGCTGGCTGTAGTCGAAAGATGCAGGCGGAGTTGGTTCGTGACGCCGTGTACTACCGATGCCGCGCCAGAACCATCGCCCCCGGCAGTCCGGCCTTACAAGACCATCCCCGGACAGTGAACCTGCGCGAAGACATCGTCGTCGGGCCGATCGACCGCTGGCTGGCGAGCCTGTTCGATCGCGAGCACCGCGAGAACACCATCGCGGCTCTCGTGGCCGCCCAAGACACCGATGACACCGACACCCGTCGGCGAATGCTTCGACAACGCACCACCGACGCCGAGGCCAGACTCGCGCGTCACCTCGCCGCCATCGAGGCCGGAGTCGATCCGCAAGCCCTCGTCACGGCCATGAACGCGGCACAGGCGGACAAAGCGGCAGCTCAGGCCGAGTTGAAGAGTCTTCCCAAGATCAATCGACTCACCGACACCGAGATCCGGAAGTTGATCGACTCGCTGGGTGACATCCGCGCGGTGCTCGCTGCGGGAGATCCGGCCGATAAGGCCCGGTTGTACCGAGCCTTGGCCTTAGAAGTGCGCTACCAGCACCAACAGCAACTTGCAATTGTTGGTGCCACCCCCTGTGGGGTTAGCACTGGTGTCCGGAGGGGGACTTGAACCCCCACGCCCGATAAAGGGCACTAGCACCTCAAGCTAGCGCGTCTGCCATTCCGCCACCCGGACCGGTGTGCCCAGCAAGATTATCGGATCATCTCCGTGTGGACCAAATCGCGGCTTGACCTGCGGATTCTTGAGCGTTTGCGGGCGAAGGGCGTGTGGGCCGCACCGGTGGAAGGAGTGCGGCCCACGCGGGGGATCAGAGAAGTTCTTCGAAAGTGCGTTCGAAGCCGAGGGCTCCTCGATCGTCGGCCACTTGGCGGTCGAGGAGGGTTTTCAAGGGGGCGACGAAGTCGAGGGTGACGTGGGCGTCGCGGCTGGCGCGGTTGATCGCGTCGAGTGCGGCTTTGTGGAAGGCGATGGACTGGATGGGGTCGGTGTAGGTGGCGGTGTCGATGACGGCGCCTTGGTGCGGCAAGGATTGGGTCATCGCGGTGAGCCATGTGGCGGCTCGCCGGCCGAATTCGGCGGCGGGGACGCCGACCGACCGCATCATGGCCGCGCCGTGCAGGAAGCCGCCGAACATGGCGTACATGGCCGCCAGCAGGGCGAAGTCGTAGGTCGAGGCGAGGCCCGCGTCGTCGCCCAAGTATTCTGCGGCAGCGAGTAATTCGAGGGATTCGTGGTGTGCGTCGAAGACCGTCCGTGAGCCGCTGTAGAGGATGGACGCGCCCGGCTGTCCGATCATGGGTGGTATCGCCATGATGCCGCCGTCGAGGTAGTCGCAGTCGTGACGGGCCGCCCAGGCGGCGAGTTCGCGGGCCTCGTTGGGGGCGGTGCTGGTGAGGTTGATCAGTTGCCGTCCGGCCAGTCGGTGGGCTACCGGGTCGAGGGTGGCGTGCACCGAAGCGTGGTCGAGCAGTACGGCGATGATCGGGCCGTCGGTGTCGATCGCCTCGGCGATGGTGGCGACGCTCGTGGCTCCGGCGGCGCGGAGGTCGGCGTCCTTGCCGGGGGTGCGGTTCCACACGGTGGTCGGCAGCCCCGCCTTCAGGAAGGTCGCGGCGAGCGCCTGCCCCATCGCGCCGAGTCCCAGGATGGTCACCGGGGTCTTCGTGGTCTCCGCCATTGCGGGTTCAGCTCCTTTGAGGTCGAGAAAATCCTGGTCAGCGCGCTGAAATCAAGAGTGCTCGACAACCGGCGGGCGGGCAAGTACCTACTATTTTGTGGGGTACTTACCGAATGGTTTGTGAACAGGTGGAGAAGGTGGACGATGGGCTCGAAGCGGTCGGGGCCGTACTTCTGTGGGATCGACGCGGCGATGGATGTCGTCGGCGGCAAGTGGAAGGCGCTGATTCTCTGGGAGTTGGACAACCACCGGGTTCGGCGCTTCGGCGAGCTCCGCAAGGGGCTGCCCGGCGTCTCGGAGAAGATGCTCATCCAGCAGCTGCGGGAGCTGGAGGAGGACGGCATCGTCGACAGGACCGTCTATCGGGAAGTGCCGCCGCGGGTGGAGTACCGGTTGACCGAGATCGGTGTCGCGCTGAACGCCGCGCTGGAGCCGCTGGGTGCGTGGGGGCGGGAGCGGATCGATCGGATCGGCGCGCGGCGGGTGCATGAGTAGCTCGGAAGTGAATCCTTCAAAAGTGAATGTTTCACTTGGGCAACATGGTTCAGCGGAAGATCAAGCTACTAGTTGGTAACTTGAGTTAATTTTGTGCACACCGAAGGTAATTGACGCCTAACCGGGCGCGTCGTATGTTCCACGTCACAACTTTTGCAAGATGTGGGTGGCTTCGCAGATGTCGGATGATGGGTACGGCCTACGGGTCTTGCTGACGCGGGCGCTCCGCCGGATTCAGGAGTTGGAGGCGCGGCCGCAGCGCGAGCCGATTGCCATCGTGGGAATCGGCTGTCGCTTTCCCGGCGGCGCGGAATCCCCGCAGCAGTACTGGGAACTGCTGTCCTCGGGCCGCGACGCGATCGTCGAGGCGCCGGAGAACCGTTGGGTGGTAACGGATTCGGCGCCTCGACGGGCGCGGCGGCGAGCCGGGCTGCTCGCAGGTCCGATCGATGCGATGGACGCGGAGTTCTTCGGGATCGCGCCGCGCGAGGCGGCGTCGATGGATCCGCAACAGCGGCTGGTGCTCGAAGTGGCTTGGGCGGCAATGGAAGACGCCGCACTGGTGCCAGGTGGTCCGGCCGCGGCCCGCACAGGGGTGTTCCTCGGTGTCAGCTGGCAGGAATACCAGCGCACGATCACCCCGGACTGGGTGAGTTCGGTGGACGCGCACACGCTCACCGGGACGATGTCGAGCATCGTGGCGGGGCGGGTGTCCTACGTGCTCGGATTACGTGGTCCCGCAGTGGCGATCGACACCGCGTGCTCGTCGTCGCTGGTGGCGGTGCATCAGGCGTGTCGCAGTCTGCGGGCTGGGGAGTGCGACGTCGCGTTGGCGGGCGGAGTGAATCTGCTGCAATCCGAGCTGACCTCGGAGGCGCTGGCCCGCATGGGCGCGCTCTCTCCGGATGGGCACTGTCGCCCCTTCGACGCGCGCGCGAACGGGTATGTGCGTGGCGAGGGCGCGGGTGTCGTTGTGCTCAAAACGCTTTCGCGAGCGCTCGCCGATGGTGACGAGATCAGGGCGCTCGTCCGAGGCTCGAGCGTGAACCACGACGGTCGTTCCATGGGGCTGACCGCACCGAATCCGACGGCACAACGCGAGTTGCTGCGCGACGCGTTGACCGACGCCGGGTGCGCCGCCGATCGGATCGGCTACGTCGAGACGCACGGCACGGGCACGCCGCTGGGCGATCCGATCGAGATCGAGGCGTTGTCGCAGGTGGTCGGCGTGCCACGTGCGGATGGGTCGGTGTGCCTGCTCGGTTCGGTGAAGTCGCAGATCGGGCACCTCGAGGCGGCCGCGGGCGTCGCCGGGCTGATCAAGGTGGTGCTGCAGATGCAGCACGAACGAATTCCACGTCAGCACGATTTCGCCACAATGAATCCGAAGATCAGGCTCGACGGCACGGCGCTGGCGGTGCCGACCGACGACGTCGCCTGGCCGCAGACGCGACAGCCGCGATTGGCAGGGGTGAGTTCGTTCGGATTCGCGGGCACCAACGCACATGTGGTGCTGGAGCAGGCACCCGAGCCCCTGGCGCGTGCCGATCCGAATGAGCCTGCGCTGTTGGTCATTTCGGCGCGCACCCGGTCGGCCCTCGATGCGCTGGCCCACCGCTATGCGGAGCAGTTGGACCGGCAGGAGATGCCGCTCGCCGACGTCGCCGCCACCGCGGCGCTGGGACGCACGCATTTCGCGTACCGGCGAGCGGTCGTGGCCAGGACAGCCGAGGAAGCGGCGCGCGATCTCGCGGCACCGTCAGATCGGTCCATCGATCCGGATCCGGGCAAGCCGCGGGTCGCGATGCTGTTCACCGGGCAGGGCGCACAGTACGCCGGGATGGGCGCGGCGCTCGACCGCAGGTACCCGGCTTTCCGCACGGCGCTCGACCGGTGCGACGAGTTGTTGGGACCGCTTCGCGGCGGCCTGCGTCTGCGGTCGGTGCTGTTCGAGGCGGACGACGATGTGCTGGCCCGTACCGAGTACGCGCAACCGGCCTTGTTCGCGCTCGAATGGGCCTGCGCCGAGCTGTGGTCGGCGTTCGGCGTCCGCCCCGACGTCGTGTTGGGACACAGCCTCGGTGAACTGGTCGCGGCGACCGTCGCGGGCGTGTTCGATCTCGCCACCGGTTTGCGTCTGGCTGCCGAACGGGGCCGGTTGATGCAGGCAGTGGCGCAGCAAGGGGCGATGGCGGCGGTCTTCGCCGCGCCCGTGGAGTTCGAAACACTGTTGGACGAGCTCTCGGCGAGTGTGTCGGTCGCGGCGGTCAACAGCCCTGGGCAATTCGTTGTGTCGGGGTCGGCGGACGGGGTGCAGCGGGTTGTGCGGGCTGCCGAGGAACGGTCGATCCGTGCCGTGCGGCTGCCCGGGACGGCGGCGTTCCACTCGCCCCTGCTGGATCCGATGCTCGACGACTTCGAAGCCAGGGTCGGCGAGTTGGTTCCCGTCCCGCGCGCGGCGACGATTCCGCTGGTGTCGAACGTGACCGGCACGCGGATCGAGGGCCTCATGGATGCGGCGTACTGGCGCGCGCATGCCCGTGGCACCGTCCGTTTCGCCGAGGGTGTGCGCTCGGCCGCCGAGTCGGGCGTGGATGTCTACCTCGATGTGGGACCGCATCCGGTGCTGTCGGAATTCGGGCGGCACACCGACCCCGCCGCTGTGTGGGTGCCGAGCATGCGCCGGACGTCCACCGACGACGAGGTGCTGTTGACCGGGCTCGGCGAGCTGTATCGCCTGGGCGTTGAAATCGACTGGAGCGCAGTGGTTCCGCTGGACGCGCGCAGGCGCAACGGCCTGCCCACCTACCCCTTCGAACGAGAGCGGGTCTTTGTGCCGATCGAGAGCGCGTCGCCGAGCACGGGGTATCTCGCCGAGCATCGCTTCCGCGACCATGCGGTGGTGCCCGCGGCGGAGCTCGCGTTGCGCGCGTTGCGTGCGGCCGGAGGCGCAGGCCACGAGCTGATCGACTTCGTCGCCGCGCGACCGGTGCCGCTGGAGGAGTTGTCCGAGCCGCTGGTCTCCGATGTGGGCGGTCGCGCCGAGGTGCGGTTCCACGTCGACGAGGGCGCGGTCACCGCGGTGTCCGCGACGGTTCGAGCCGCCACGAATCGACCCCGCGATTCCGACGAACTGTCCGCGGCGCGGCTCGCGCTGTCCACCGAAGAGAATGTCGCGGCTTTCTACCGCCGGTGTGCCGATGCCGGATTGACTTTCGGCCCGCGATTCCGCTGGATCACGCGATTGTGGTCCGGCGAGGGCCGCGTGCTCGCCGAACTGACGCGCCCGGCGGAACTCGCCGACGAACCGGACGCCTGGCTGCCGTGTCTGCTCGACGCCGCGATCCAGACCGGTCTCGCGTTGGTGTCCGCAGATGGCGACGCGGCGCGTCTGCCGGTGGGTATCGGCGGTCTGCGTCTGTCCGGCCAGGATGCGGGGGCAACGGCGTGGGCGCTGACCGAGCGCACCGGCCGCACCGTTCGTCTGACGGTCTTCGATACCGCCGGCGCGGTGGTCTGCGATATCGAAGACGTATGGTTCGCCGAGTCCGGCACTGCCGGGCAGCCGCAGGATCGGGATAGCATGTCCGGCTTCACCCACCGTCCGACCTGGGAGCGCGTCGTGGCGTCGCCGAGCGGACGGGCGCCCGCCGCCGCGTTGGTGGTCGGCGTCCGGCAGCAGGCGGACCGGCTCGCCGCCGCGCTGCGCGCCGCGGGTACCGATGCGGTATCCGTGGAGCGTACGACCGATCCCGACGTGTGGCCCGGCGACGACCGTGCGGTGATCTACCTCGCCGATGCCGAAGCGGACGACAGCGCCGAATCGGCGCGGGTGGAAACGCGATTCGCGCTCGCGGTGGTGCAACGGATGGCTCGGCTGGTTTCCGACGCACCGTTGTACCTGGTGACAATGGGGGCGACCGGAGCGCTCGCCGGGGAACCCGTGCGTCCGGCCGCCGCGACCCTGTGGGGATTGGGTGCCGTGACGCGCACCGAACTGCCCGAGTTGCGGTGCCGCCTGATCGACCTGCCCGCGGACGCGCGCTGCGACGACCACCGCTTGGTGGACGAGATTCGCTCCGGCGCCACTGATTCCGCGATCGCGCTGCGCGGGCGTCACCGTTACACGATGCGGATGCAGCCTTCCGACGAACCGGGCGGGGCGCCCGAGGTGAAGCGTGGCGGTGCGTATCTGATCACCGGCGGACGTGGCGCGCTGGGGTTGACTGCCGCGCGGACGCTGGCCGAGGCCGGCGCGGGCACGATCGTGCTGGCCGGGCGCGGCGGCCCGACCTCGCGAGACGAGCGGGAGATGGCGCGGATCGCGGCTTCGGGGGCGCGAGTCGAGACCGCGGTGGTCGATGTCGAAGACCGGAATGCGTTGTCCCGCCTGATCAGCCGCTTCGGCGTGGAGTTGCCGAGGCTGGCCGGGGTCGTGCACTGTGCGGGAGTTCTGGACGACGCCCTGTTGTTCGAGCAGACTGCCGGGCACATCGACCGGGCGTTCGCGGGAAAGGTCGCGGGCGCGTGGCACCTGCACGAGCTGACCGCGGGACAGCCGCTCGATCTGTTCGTGCTGTTCTCCTCGGTCAGCGCCGTGGTGGGCACAGCCGGGCAGGGCAATTACGCCGCGGCGAACGCGTATCTCGATGCCCTCGCCCGCCTGCGGCTGGCTCGAGGACTGCCGGCCCTGAGCATCGCGTGGGGGCCGTGGGCGGGCACCGGCATGGCCGAAGGGCTGAGCGACGCCGCCCGCCGCGCGTGGGCACGCCACGGTGTCGGCGAACTGGCCGCCGAAGACGGTGTCCGAGCACTGCGTTGGCTGCTGTCGGCGGAGGGAGTCGTGTCGGTCTTTCCCGCCGCCACAGAGGTTTCGGCGGAGCCGGAGCCGATCGCCGCGGTCGAATCCCAGGATTCGCGCGATCCGGCGGAACTGCGGGAACTGGTGCGCACCCACGCCATGACGGCACTCGGCCGCACGACAGCGGTTTCCGACCGCACGCCGCTGCGAGAACTCGGGCTCGATTCGATGATGGCGGTCGAGCTGCGCAACGCGCTGTCCGCGGATCTGGGGATGCGACTTCCGGCGACGCTGCTGTTCGATCATCCGACGGTCGCCGCGGTCTCGGAGGAGATCGCCCGGCTCGGCGCCACGTCCGCCCCCGGCCGCACGGCAGGGCAGCAGGCCGAACAGCGACCGACCACGCGCATCTCCGAGCAGCTCACAGCCCCGGTATACCCAACGAAACTTCCGGTTACACCTAGTACACCGAACGTGTCTCAGCTCACAGCACGCGAAGCCGAGCCTGCCCCGGACAATTACGCCGACGCGATCGCGATCGTCGGCGTCGGCTGCCGTTATCCCGGCGGCGTGCGCGGGCCCGCCGATCTGTGGCGCCTGCTGACCACCGAAACCGACGCGGTGACCGAGGTACCCGCGCACCGCTGGGACGTGGACGCCGTCTTCGATCCGGACCCGGATGCCGACGGCAAGACTTACACCCGCTGGGGCGGTTTCGTCGACGGTGTCGAGGATTTCGATGCCGGATTCTTCGACATCTCCGTCGGCGAGGCGCGGATGCTGGACCCGCAGCAGCGGCTGCTGCTCGAAACGGCGTGGGAGGCGCTCGAACACGCCGGTTATCCGGCGAGCCGGCTGGAGGGCAGCCGGACCGGCGTCTTCGTCGGTGTGATGTCCAACGACTATGCCGAACGGATGGCGCGGGCCGACCTCGCGCCCGATGCCTGGTTCGGCACCGGAAACCTCTCCAGCGTCGCCTCCGGCCGGCTGTCGTATTTCCTCGGCGCGCAGGGGCCGAGCCTCACCATCGATACCGCGTGCTCCTCGTCGCTGGTGACCGTCCACACCGCGGTGCGCAGTCTGCGCAGCGGCGAATGCGATCTGGCGCTGGCAGGCGGCGCCACCGTGGTGCTGACGCCTTCGCTCGACATCTACTTCGCGCGGGCGCGCGGCCTGGCCGCCGATGGCCGGTGCAAGAGCTTCGACGCACGCGCCGACGGCGTCGTCTGGAGTGACGGCGCGGGAATGCTCGTGCTCAAGCGGCTGGCGGACGCGCGGCGGGACGGCGATCGGGTGTTGGGGCTGGTGCGCGGCTCCGCGGTCAATTCCGACGGCCGCAGCCAGGGATTGAGCGCACCCAACGGTCCGGCGCAGGAACGGGTCATCCGCGCGGCGCTGGCGGACGCGGCCGTCGAGGCGGGGGACATCGATTACGTCGAGACACACGGCACCGGCACGGCACTCGGTGATCCGATCGAAGTGAACGCCCTGGCCGCAGCCCTAGGGGAGGGTCGCACGGAAACCACGCCGCTGTGGATCGGGTCGGTGAAGTCGAATCTCGGGCACACCCAGGCGGCGGCGGGCATCGCGAACATCATCAAGGTGATCGAGTCGATGCGCCACGAGCGCATTCCCGCCTCGCTGCATTTCCGTTCGGGCAATCCGCATATCGACTGGGATTCGGTCGCTATCCGGGTGGTCGCCGAGGAGCGACCGTGGCGGCGTTCTCGACGGCCCCGGCGGGCGGGGGTGAGCGCCTTCGGGATCAGCGGGACGAACGCGCACGTGGTGATCGAAGAACCGCCACAGGTCTCGGAGGCCGATGCCCCAAAGGACGCCGGGCCTCATTTGCTGGTCCTGTCGGCGAAAAGCACCGATGCCCTGCGCGAACTGGCGGCTCGCTACCGGGATCTGCTCGTCGCCCACCCTGAGATCGCATTGGTGGATCTGTGTGCGCGCGCCGCGCTGGGCCGAACACACTTCGGTGAGCGCGTGGCGATCGGTTTCGACACTGCCGCGCAGCTGCGTGCCGCGCTCGAGAACGTCGCCTCCGGGGTCACAGTGAGCGGGTCGGCCACTGAGGTGTCGAGCGGGTCGCTCGAACTGGCTCGACGGTATGTCGATGGCGCCGAGATCGATTGGGGTGCCGTCTATTCCGGTCACCATTGGCGACATGTCGATGTACCGGCCTACCCGTTCCAGCGCAAACGACATTGGTTGGAGCTGACGCCGCGCCGGGACGACTCGAGTTCGTCACGCGCCCTGCGGCTCACCCCGGAGATGTTCGCAGGACATCGGCTGCGTGGTCTGCCGACAGTGCCCGCGGCGTGGCTGAGCGTTCAGCTGAACGAGATCGCCACTCGACTGCCCGGGGCATGGGAAGTCAGGAAGCTGCGGCTGATCACGCCGTTGGAGGTCACCGCCGAAGCAGTGGTGCGGGTCGTGGTCGAACCCGGCCCGGACGGCCACGATGTGCGCTTCCTCGGCTCCGACGACGCCCGAGCCGGTTATGCGCAAGCGACACTCACTGCGGCGCAGCCTGAGCCGATGAAACCGTATGCGGCAGACTCCGCTCATTCCGATGCGCGCATCTGGACCGCCTACTACGACGCTCTCGCCCGGCTGGGCCTGGACCTGGGTCCTGACTACCGCTGCGCCCTGGAGTTCCGGCGGATCAGCGCCACCGAGGCCGAGACGGCGTTCCGGTTGGCCGGTGACGGCACGGCGCTCGATCCGATCCTGCTCGATGCCTGTCTGCACAGCATCGTGGTGACGGCTACCGGGGGCGAGGAGTTGTTCTTGCCGTCGGAGATCGATCGTGTCCGATTCTTCGGCAACCCGACGGCGGGGGATGCGACCGTGCGGTGCCGGGTGCGGGTGACCGAACGAGGGAGGCGGATCATCGTCGGTGACGCCACCCTGTACTCGGAGTCCGGGCGGCCGCTCGCCAGCGTTCAGGGTGTGAGCCTGCTGGCCGCGAAGTTCGATACCTTGCCGGAATCGTTTGCCGCGGAGTCGGACTCGACAAGACTCGCACGTCTGCTGCATCACGTGGAATGGGCTCCTGTCGAGGGTGGCGTGCGCGAGGAACCTGCGGGTCGATGGCTGATCTTCGGTGACGGAGCGGTCGGGGACGCTGTCGCCGCCGGATTGAGCGCGCGGGGCGCTGAAATCGTGATGATTCGCCCCGAGGACGGGCACGCAGCCGACGAGATCCTGTCTTCCGAGGCCGCGAATTCGTTTCAAGGCATAGCCTTCGCGTGGACGGCGGCTCCTGCCCAGGTTCGCATCGAAGCCGCCCTGCGGTTGACGCGCGCTCTGGACTCGGCAGCACACCGGCCTGCCGCGCTCTGGTTGCTGACCGTGAACGCTCAGCGCGTCACCCCGGCCGACCTGCCAGACCCTGATCAAGCTTTGCTGTGGGGTTTCGGACGAACGCTGGCCACCGAGCACCCCGAGTTCGGATGCCGATTGCTGGACCTGCCCGCGGAAACCATCGTGGACAGCGCCCCGATCGTCGATGGTTTGCTCAGCGGCCGCGCCGCAGGCGAATTCGCCCTCCGCGACGGCCGTTGGCTGACCGCGCGCGTCGCCGAAGGCCTCGCGTCCACTGACTACCGGTTGGTCGCGCACCGTTCCGGCGAGTTCGAACGGATGCGGTTGGAGCCCGGTATCCGACGCGCACCGGCAGCAGGGGAAGTCGAAATCGTCGTCGCCGCCACCGGCCTCAACGCCCACGACCTCTGGGTGGCCTCGGGCATCCATCCGGATGGGGCGGGACCGCTGGGTTCCGAGTGCGCAGGCCGGATCACCGCGATTGGCGCCGGGGTCGAGCAATTCGCGGTCGGTGACCGCGTCGTCGCCTTGGCGGCCGACAGTTTCGCCCGCCACGTGACGGTGGACCAGGCCATGGTGGCCCGGCTGCCGGACAACCTGCCCTTCGCCGACGGCGCGACCGTGCCCTACGCCTTCACCACCGCCTGGCACGCGCTGTTCGACCTCGGCGGTCTGCGCGCCGGGGACCGGGTGCTCGTCCACGGCCCCGCCGATGGCATCGGCATGGCCGCGGTGCAGCTCGCCGTGCACGCCGGAGCGCAGGTGTGCGCGACCGCCGCGCTGTGTCGCTGGGCGCGGAGCACGGGTCTGCCGGTCACACAGATCCATACCTGGCGCAGCCACGAGTTGGGCGAACGGGTTCGGGCGGCGACCGCCGGGCACGGACTGGACGTCGTCGTGCACACCTCGGGGGACGGCCTCGCCGCACACGCATCCGAAGTACTGCATGCGGGAGGCCGATTCGTCGAGATCGTCGACCCGGTGCAGACCGGAACGGTGCATCGGCATGCGGATGTCGACCACCGGACCTTCGATCCGGTCGCTGTCGACCCGCGGCGACTGGGCGCTGCCTTGCGCAGTGTGCTGGCACTGTTCGAGCAGCGCGCTTTGACCACGCTGCCGCACGCTGCCTACGGCATCGATCGTGCCGCCGAGGCGTTCCGCGCCATGTCGCAACGAGATCATCCCGGTCGCGTCGTCCTGCTCGGCAAAGACGTCCCGGTTGCCGCGGGCGGCGACCGGTTGCCCGATGGCACCTATCTTGTGACGGGAGGGTTCGGCGGCCTCGGCGCCGAGGCCGCGCACTGGCTGGCCGACCGCGGAGCACGGCATTTGGTGCTGGTAGGCAGACGCGCGCCGGATCCCGCAGGGGAACGGCTGCTGGAATCGCTGCGCGGCACCGGCGCTCGAGTGACGGCGCGGCAGGCGGATGTCGGCGACCGCGCGGCCGTCGCGGAACTGCTGCAAAGCATTTCGGAATCCGGATTCCCGCCACTGCGCGGCGTGGTCCACTGCGCGGGAGTGCTCGACGACGGCGTGATCAGCGAGCAGACCTGGTCGCGGTTCGAGACCGTGCTCGGACCCAAATACCATGCGGCGCGCCACCTCGATGAGCTCACCCGCGATCAACCGATCGAACTCTTCATCACCTACTCCTCCGTTGCGGGCGTACTCGGCACCCCTGGCCAGGCGAATTACGCCGCGGCCAACGCGGCATTGGATGCGCTGGCCTGGCGGCGGCGTGCCGAGGGACTGCCCGCGCTGAGCATCGGATGGGGGCCGTTCGCCGACGTGGGCATGGCCGCCGATCGGCCCGACGTCACCGCACGTCTCGTGCGGCGCGGGCTGCCTCCGCTGTCCGCGGGCGACGCGGTCGCGGCGCTGGAGCACCTCGTCCGGCACGACAGTGCTGCCCCTGGCGTCTTCGAATTCGTGCCCGAGCGGTGGTATGCGCAGCGCATGCCGCAGATCGCGCCGGCCGTACCGCCGACGATTCGGCCGGAGACCACCGGGGTACCGCGAACGCAGTCGGCGTCCGACGATCTCGCTCCGTGGGAGGCGCTCGTCCAGCGCGTCGCGATGCGGGTACTCGATCGCGCGGGCGAACTCGATCCTGATCTGCCACTGCACGACACGGGCGTCGACTCCCTGACCGGAATGGAACTGCGGGCCGCACTCGCCGTCGAGGTCGGAATGCCGCTGCCTGCCGGGCTCGTCTTCGACTATCCGACTGTGCGTGAGATGGCGCGGTTCCTGCACCGCAAGGGCGCAGCCGCTCCCAGCGGAGGCACAGCCGCTCCCGCCGGCGGCGCGAACGTGATCGCCGCTGATGTGCCCTCGTACGCGGCCGATTTGCCTCTGACCGGGGCTGACGATTTGTCCCCCACCGGGGCTGAGGTGCCCCCGGTGGTCGCCGACGTGCGTCTGGTCGCGGCCGACGTGTCCCCGGTGCCCGCTGACGCGCCCTTGGTCGCGGCTGATGTGCCCCCGGTCGCTGACGAGGTGAACCCGGTCGCACCCACGCCGCGGTACCCGATCACGGCTCCACCGAAACAGTCTGCGAGACAGGATGTTTCGCCGGGCATCGACTTCGAGACCGACCGGACCGACGACGACCCGATCGTCATCGTCGGCATGAGCTGTCGTTTCCCCGGCGGGGTGCGCACACCGGAGGACTTCTGGGACCTGCTGTGGCACGGACGCGACGCGATCACCGAGGTGCCGCCGCAGCGCTGGGACATCGACGCCTACTACGACCCGGACCTGGCGTCTCTGGGCACGATGTACACCCGCTGGGGCGGTTTCGTCGACGACGCCGACGAGTTCGACCCCGCGTTCTTCGGTATCGGCGCGGCGGAGGCACGCGCGATGGACCCGCAGCAACGCCTGCTGCTCGAAACCACGTGGGAGGCGCTGGAGCGCTCGGGCCGCGCACCCGGCGCGTTGGCGGGCAGCCGCACCGGCGTGTTCGTCGGACTGTGCTTCAGCGAATATCCGGCCACGCCGACCCGAGCCGACCATCCGACCGCGATCGGCGCCTACTCGGTGATCGGTTCGGCGCCGAGCGTCGCGGCAGGGCGCTTGGCCTACGTTCTCGGGCTGCAAGGCCCGGCGATGACGCTGGACACGGCATGCTCCTCCTCGCTGGTGGCGCTGCAAGCGGCGGAAGACGGGCTGCGAGCGGGCCGTTGCGATCTGGCACTGGTGGGCGGGGTGAACCTCCAGCTGGCTCCGGAGACCACCATCGGTTTCTGCCGCCTGGCCTCGCTGTCGCCCGATGGACGCTCGCGAGCGTTCGACGCCGACGCCAACGGCTACGTCCGCGCCGACGGCTGCGGCGTGCTGGTGCTGACCCGGCTGTCGCAGGCCCGGCGCAACGGCGATCGGGTGCTGGCGATCGTGCGCGGCGTCGCGGTGAATCACGATGGACGGTCCAACGGTCTCACCGCACCCAACGGCCCGGCCCAGCAGCGCGTCATCACCGACGCGCTGGAACGGGCGGGCCTGCGGCCGGACACGGTGGACTACGTCGAGACACACGGCACCGGCACCCCGCTCGGCGATCCGATCGAGGCCACCGCCCTGGCCGAGGTGTACGGATCGGGCCGCACGCAGCCTCTGCTCATCGGGTCGGTGAAAACCAATATCGGGCACACCGAGGCGGCGGCAGGTGTCGCGGGCGTCATCAAAGCCGTGCTCATGTTGCAGCACCGCCGGATCCCGCCGAGCTTGCACTTCCACACTCCGAACCCGCTGATCGACTGGGCCGGGCTGCCGTTGGAAGTGGTGCGGGAGGCGCGGGACTGGCCGCGCACCGGGCACGAACCGGCGATCGGGGTCAGCTCTTTCGGGATGAGCGGCACCAATGCGCACGTCATCCTGGCGCAGGGTGATCCGGTACTCGCGCCGCGACCGGAATCGCCGACCGCGCAGGTGCTCGTCCTCTCCGCGCGCGACGAGACCGCCCTCGCCGACAGCGCGCGGCTCTGGGCAGACCGAATCGACTCGGCGCAGGCGACACTCGGCGATCTGGCCTACACCGCCGCGACCGCGCGGACACACTTCGAAGAACGGCTCGCGGTGGTCGCCGACACCAGCGCCGTCGCGGCACGAGAGCTGCGTGGGCCGATTCTGATCCGTGGCCGGGTGGAGCGAACCGCGCGCACGAAGGTGGCACTGCTGTTCACCGGGCAGGGATCGCAGTACCCGGGCATGGCACGCGAGTTGTTCGACTCCGAACCGGTCTTCCGTGACGCGCTGCGGCACTGTGACGCGGTGCTGGGGCCGATCGCGGACGGTATCGGGCTGATCGAGGCCCTCTACGGCGATCACGGTCCGGAGCTGTTGCGTCGCACGGTGTTCACCCAGCCGGTGTTGTTCGCGGTCGAGTGGGCGCTGTGGGAGCTGTGGCGGTCGTGGGGGATCGCCCCGGCGGCGGTGCTCGGGCACAGCGTCGGGGAATACGTCGCGGCCTGCGCCGCCGGGGCGATGAGCGTGGAGGACGCCCTGCGGCTCGTGGCCGTGCGCGGTCGCCTGATGCAGCGCCTGCCGGACGGAGGCGCGATGGTGGCCGTCGACGCCCCCGCCGAGCAGATCTCGCCGCTCGTCGCACGGTATGCGCCCGCGGTGTCGATCGCGGGATACAACGGACCGGCTCAGGTGGTGGTCGCCGGACCGGGAGCCGCACTCGATCCGCTGCGCGAGCAGTTGTCGGCCGACGGTATACGGTCCGCCGATCTCACCGTCTCGCACGCCTTCCACTCCGCGGCGATGGACCCGATTCTCGACGACCTCGCCGCGGCGGCGTCCCGGGCGAGGATGTCCGATCCCGTGATTCCGCTGATCTCCAACCTCACCGGTGCGGTGCTGCGCCCGGGCGAACTCGACCCGCGGCACTGGGCGCGGCATGCGCGTCAGCCGGTCCGGTTCGCACAGGGCTTGCGGGCGCTGGCCGAGCTGGGGATCGACGAGTTCCTCGAAATCGGGCCGCATCCGACGTTGTCCGCGCTCGGCGGGCGCGTGCTGGGTGACTCGGCGCGGTTCGTCGCGTCGTTGCGTCGCGGTCGTGGTGATCGCGAGACGATGATGACGGCGCTGGGACGCCTGTATGTCGGGGGCGTGGCGGTGGACTGGGAGCAGGTGCACCGTCCGCACGATCGTCGGCGCGTGCTCGCACCGACGTATCCCTTCCAGCGGCAACGCTATTGGGTCGAATCCCGGTCCTACGCCGCTGTGGCGGCACCGAGCAGCGCTGGCGACGGGCACACGCTTATCTCCACGCGGTCGGGCAGCGTCTCGGAGGAGCCCGGAACCGCACCGACACCCGCCGTGGGCTACTCGACGCGTCCGGTCGACGCAGTCCTTTCGCACTCCGAGGCCGCCGGCGCAGGACACTCGAAGGTTTCGATGCATCTGCATGCCGAGCTATCGGATCGCAGCGTCACGACCCATCCAACTCGCGGTCACGAGACGGTCCCAGGATCGGGCATCGCAGCCGAGCCGAATCCTCTGACGCACCTCGGGGCCGCGCCTCCGTCGGCCGAGGTGGATGCCGTCCCTTATGCGGGTCTTCGGACGCGGCAAGAGATCGCCGCGGCTGCGGCCCGGCAGGCAGATCATTCGATATCGAGCAGCACGGCAACGAATTTCGATCTGACGCTCGGGCCGGATTCTCCGTCATATCTGGCCGACCATGTCGTGGATCGGACTGTCGTCGTGCCGGGCGCCTGGTTCGTCGCCACCATCGCCGACGTCGCGCGCGGACTCGTCGCCGGTGACGTCGTCGCGATCGAGGACCTCGTGATCACCAGCGGGCTCGCGCTGACCGGCCCGCAGCAGGTACGAATCGTCTTCGACCCGGCCGCCGACGGATTCGCGGTGCACGTGCGGACGGAAAGCTCGGGCACACACGCCCGCGCCCATGTCCGCACCGGAACGCACCGGATCCCGGATGGTGCCTCTCTCGGGGAGATTCTCGGCGCCTGCCCGGAACACCTGGCTGCAGCGGAGTTCTACCAACGGCTGACCCGCGCGGGCCTGCCTTACGGACCGGCGTTCCGCCGTGTCGTCGGCCTGCGCCTGGGTCGGCGCGAAGCCTTGGCCACGTTGTCGGATTTCGAGACCGATACCGGCCCTGGGGCGGTGCACCCGGTTCTGCTGGACGCGGCGTTCCAAGCCACCTACGCGGCGATGTCGCCGCGGGCCGACGAGCAGACGTGGGTGCCGTTCGCGGTGGACCAGGTACTCGTCTCCGCCGCGGCGGGCACCGTTCGATTCGGCCATGTGCGCGTCCTCGAGCAGACGCCGCAGCTGTGTGTCGCCGATGTTCGACTGCTCGATGAGGAGGGCTCTGCGGTGCTGGTCGCGAACGGATTGCGAGTGATGCCCACGCCGAATTCGGCCGGGCAGTCGTCCGCCCCGGCGTTCCCCGATCGGTCGGTCGCAGACACCTACCGTATCGACTGGCGGGAGACCGGCCCGGCGGCACCGGCCTCCGCGGCCGGGCGCTGGCTCGTCATCGGTGCGCCCGGAAGCTTCGCCGACGACGTCGCGGACGACTTGCGGGCACGTGGCGGGGAGTGTGTAGTCGCCAGGCCCGGTGACGGGTTCAGGTTCCGCGGGGAAGACGAGTTCGAGATCGACCTCGGCGTGCCCGCGGCCGTGCGGGCGTTGCTCGGCGCGGTGGCTGACGGTCGCGCACCGCTGCGCGGGATCGTCTCCGCGGTCGCGCTGTCCGACGAGGACGCGCCCGCACCGGTGGCCGCGGAACGTCTGGTGGTGGGCGCGCTGCATCTCGTGCAGGCCGCGGCGCTGGCCGGAGAACCGGCGGTGTGGCTGCTCACCCGTCACGGTCAGCGAGTCGAGCCTTCCGATCGGGTGGCGCCGCAGCAGTCGGCGCTGTGGGGATTCGCCCGCAGCGCGCAGCTCGAACACCGCGAAATGGGCTGTCATGTAATCGATCTCGATAAGGATGCCGACGTTCGCTGCGTAGTCGACACGTTCGTGACACCCTCGTCGCCGCGGCAGCTCGCGCTGCGTCAGGGGCGTCGTCGGGTGCCTCGGCTCGTGCCGTTGACAGTGCCCAGCGCGCCGACGGTCGCCTCCGGCACGGGTGGGACGGTGCTGATCACCGGTGGCCTGGGTGGGGTCGGTCTGCGGCTGGCGCGCTGGTTCGTCGATCGCGGTTGGCCGGACCTGGTTCTCGCCGGGAGGTCCGCGCCCGATGCTCGAGCGGAGTCCGCCATCGCCGAATTGCGGGGGCGTGGAGCTCGGATCGAGGTGCGGTCGCTCGACGTCGCCGACCGTACGGCCGTGGCGGCCACGCTGACGTGGATCGACCGTGAGCTGCCGCCGCTGGCGGGCGTGGTGCACCTGGCCGGGGTGCTCGACGACGGCGTGATCGCCGAGCAGACGGCCGCACGGGTCGGGCGGGTGCTCGCGCCGAAGACGTTCGGGGCATGGCATCTGCACGAGCTGACCGAGAGCCGGTCCTTGCGATTCTTCTTGCTGTTCTCCTCGGCCGCGGCAGTGGTCGGACTGCCCGGTCAGGCCGGCTACGCCGCCGCGAACGCCTTCCTCGATGGCGTGGCCGAGTCGCGCGACGCGGCGAGCGCGCCCGCGCTGTCGATCGCGTGGGGCCCGTGGGCGGACACGGGAATGGTCGAGCGGCTCAGCAGCGGCGCGGTGCAACGGCTGGCCCGCCGTGGTTACGGCCTGCTGCGGCCCGAGCAGGCTTTCGACACGCTCGCCGAACTGATCGGTTCCGCGGCTCCGGCGGTCACCGCAATGCCGTTGACGATGTCGGGTACGACCGCCGCCGACGTGCCGGACGTGCTGCTGGAATTCGTCGCGCCGATCGAAAATGCGTCCACGCCAATAGATTTGGCCGCCGACCTGTCCGCGCGCACGGAGGCGCTGGTGCGCCGCTGCCTCGGGTTGGCGCCCGGCGATGATCTCGATCGGCCGCTGCACGAACTCGGGCTGGACTCGGTCGCGGCGCTCGAGATCCGCGACGAACTGTCGCGCTCCAGCGGTCACCGCCTGCCCGCCACCCTGGCTTTCGAGTACCCCACCCCGCGCGCGGTGGTCGGCCTGCTGGTGCGGCTGGCCTCCGCGCAAGCGCCGTCCGCGCCGCCGCCGATCGACAGCAATGGCGATTCCTCCGATCGGCCGGCGGCGCGGACGCCCGCTCCCCGGCTGAACGTGGAAATGGCCGTGGGCGACACCGTGCCGATGTCGAACGGCGTCGCGACCGTGCCGCCGCGGGCAACGGATACTGCCCCGCGCACTCACCAGACCGGCACAAACGACGCGGCTGCCACTGCCGACCGCTCGGCTTCGCGCGACCGGCCGCCCGTGACCGCGCACGCATCGGCAGACCCGTTCGCGCCGACCGCGCCTAGCGTCGGTCAGCACGAGGCCCGACATGCGTCGGCCGAGTCGTTCGCATCGCGCGAGACACCGACCGCGGCCGCCATCTCGAACACCGATCGCCACGCCGACACGACAGGGGACATCGCGATCGTCGGCGTGAGCGGACGCTACCCGGGCGCGGACGGGCTCGACGAGTATTGGCGGGTGCTGGTCGAGGGACGCGACTGCGTCACCGAGATCCCGCGGCAGCGGTGGGATCACAGCCGCTATTTCGTCCCCGACCGCCACAACCCTTTCACCGCGTACACCAAGTGGGGCGGGTTCCTCGACGACGTCGACTGCTTCGATCCGCTGTTCTTCGCCATCTCCCCGCGCGAGGCGGAGATCCTGGACCCGCAGGAGCGGCTGTTCCTGCAAACCGCCTGGGCCGCATTGGAAGACGCCGGACACTCCCGGGCCGACCTGGCCCGTGGCGGCCTGCGTCCGGAGCAGGCCGGTGTGTTCGTCGGTGTCATGTGGGGCACCTATCAGATGTTCGGGGCCGAGGAGTCCCGGCTCGGGCGCGGCACGCTGCCCGGGTCGACGTTCTGGAGCATCCCGAATCGTGTCTCGCACGCCCTGGACTTCCAAGGGCCGAGCATGGCGGTGGACACGGCGTGCTCGTCCTCGCTCACCGCACTGCACCTGGCCTGCCAGAGCATCCGGGCCGGCGAATGCAGGCTGGCGCTGGTCGGCGGCGTCAATCTGTCACTGCACCCGTACAAGTTCGTCGCGCTCAGCCAGGGGCAGTTCGCCTCCACCGACGGCCGCTGCCGTTCCTTCGGCGCAGGGGGCGACGGGTATGTGGCCAGTGAGGGTGTGGGGGCGCTGGTGCTGCGGCCGCTGGCCGACGCCGAAGCCGACGGCGACACCATCTACGGCGTCATCAAGGGCACCGCGATCAACCACGGCGGCCGGGTCAACGGGTTCACGGTGCCCAATCCCGACGTGCAGGCGGCGGTGATCCGCTCGGCGCTGCGCACCGGTGGCGTGGACCCGGCGTCGGTCTCCTACGTCGAAGCGCACGGCACCGGCACCGCGCTGGGCGACCCGATCGAAATCGCCGGTCTGGCAAAGGTGTTCGGCACGTCCGGCGTGACCGAGCTGCCGATCGGTTCGGTGAAGTCCAATGTCGGCCACCTCGAGGCCGCGGCCGGTGTCGCGGCGCTGACGAAGGTGCTCCTACAGTTGCGCCACCGGACCATCGTGCCGTCGCTGCACGCCACGCCGCCCAACCCGAACATCGACTTCGCGGCCACACCGTTCCGAATCCCGTCCCGCCCGCTGCCATGGCCCGGCGGAGATCCGGCGCGGCCGCGCCGGGCGACGGTGAGTTCGTTCGGGGCAGGCGGGGCCAACGCGAACGTGGTGATCGAGGAGTACGTGGATCGCAGGCCGCAGACGCGGTTCAGCGGCGGTCAGGTCGTCCCGGTCTCCGCGCGCGACGGCGAGCGGCTCACGGAGTACGTCACCGCGCTGGATCGTTTCCTCTCCGGGCAGCAGCAGAACCTCGCCGATCTGGCCTTCACCATGCAGGTGGGTCGGCAGGCGGGCAGCGCGCGCGCCGCGTTCGTCGCGCGCGACATCGGCCAGTTGCGCGCCGCGGTCCGCGCCTGGGTCGAGGACGTGCCGGGCGCCAGGTCGTGCCGGGACGCGGCGGAGGATTCCCGGATCGCGCGTTGGCTCGGCGGTAAGGACCTCGATTGGGCCACCGTCCGTGATCCGGGACCGCGACGCCGGATTCCCGCGCCCACGTACCCGTTCGCCCGTGAGCGGTACTGGATTCCGGACGTCGCGTCCAGCGTCGAACCGGGTGCCGGGCACAGTGACCAGTCCACATTCACGCCGGACAACACCTCGCTGCCGCAGCCCACGTCGACTTCGGGACCTGTCCCGGTCGCGCAACCCGCGCTGAATGGGCAGGCCACGCTCCAAGCGGGAGCACCGCAACCCGTATCAGCGCAACGGCTCGCACTCGAGCCGTTGTCGGAGCTTTCGACGGGCGGATTCGAGACGGAGGCCGGGATGCGGGAGTCCGCGCCGACCCGCCGGGCAGCAGCGCAACGGTTGCTGGTCCCGGTCTGGCGAGAAGCCGCGCTGCCCGGCGGTGACCTGCGTTCCCGCCGCGCCCTGCTGGTATACGACGCGCGAACCCCGCACCACCTGGTGGAGGCGCTGACCGCCGCTACCGGTGATCCGGGCCGCCTGGTGCGGCTCTCCGAACTACCGGGCGACCTGCACCGCGACGACTTCGACGCGGGCGCTGCGCTCGGCCGGGCGCTCGCGGCCCGCTACCCCGACACCGACTGCGTCCTCGATGTGTGCGATCTCGTACCCGCGGCGACCGGACGACCCACCGGCGACCTCGGCCGAATGGGGTTCTACCAAGGCGTGATCGAGGCGCGCGCCGGTTCGCTCGCGCTGCTGCACATCGCCGCCGGACACCCCGGCGCGGACGGCCCGGAGTCCGCGCCGCTGGGCGGCCTGGTCGCCGCGCTCGCCGAGGAGATCCGCGACGTGCGCACACGGAGCGTCCATATAGGTGACGAGCGCGACGCGGTGTGCGCCGATCCCGCGCGATTGCTGGCGATACTGGGCGCGGAGAGCGCGGCCACCGAGGACAGCGCGCCGCGGGTGCGGTATCGCGGTGGAATACGCGAAGCCGTCGAACTCACCGACGCGACAGCACGCGACGGTCTGGTGGTGGATCCCGCCCGCACCTATGTGGTGACCGGCGGCACGCGCGGACTGGGTGCGGCGTTCGCGGCGGCGTTGGCCGAACGCGGAGCGCGCCGCTTGGCCGTCCTCGGCCGGGAACCGCTACCGCCGCAGACGGAATGGGACCGGATCGCTGCCGGAACCGGCCCCGAGGCGGAGAAGGTTCGGCGGCTGGTGCAGTTGCGTGACCGCGGCGTCGCCGTGCGCACCTACTTCGGCAGCCTCACCGACGAGGCGGGCTTGTCCGGCTTCTTCGACCGAGTGCGCAACGAGCTGGGCCCGATCGGCGGCGTGCTGCACTGCGCGGGAAGCGTATCCGCGGAGAGCCCGGCGTTCGTGCGCAAGACCGGCGACGCCGTCGCGACCGTGCTCGCGCCCAAATTGGCGGGCACCGCGGTCCTCGCCGACGTCCTGGCCGCCGACCGTCCCGACTTCTTCGTCTTGTTCTCCTCGGTGTCGGCCGTGCTGCCCGGCTTGTCGGTGGGCCTGTCGGACTACGCGATGGCCAACGCGCACCTCGACCGCTTCGCCGAGGCCCAGCACGCACTGGGACGACACTGGTTCCGGTCGATCAATTGGCCGTCGTTCCGTGACACCGGGTTCGGCGAGGTGACCAGCGCGGCCTACCGCGCCACCGGCCTGCCCACCCTCAGCGCCGAGGAAGGATTCGAACTACTCGACGCGGCACTGGGTCTACCCGCCCCGGTGGTCTTGCCCTACCACGGTGCGGCCCTTCATCTTTCGACACAGACGAATCGACCTGCAGCAGAGTCGGCGCCCGTGCCGACCGCGCGGCCCACGGCGGCGAACGGCTCCGCGGCGGCGTATCAGGAATTGCTGCGCATCTTCTCCGACGAACTGAAATTGGCCCCCGCCCGCTTCGAGGGCGACAAACGGTTCGAGGAGTACGGCGCGGATTCGGTGTTGATCGCCTCGGCGGTGCGCCGGATCGAGCAGGTCGTCGACGCGCCCTTCGACCCGGCGCTGGTACTGGAGTTCCCGACCCTGAACGACTTGGCGGGCCTGTTGACCGAGCAGTTCCCGGAACGTTTCGCGCCCGAAGCGCCGCCGGATCCACCGGCCGATCCGCAGCGGCCATCGGCTGATCATCAACGCACACCCGACAGCGGGACATACCGTCCCGGTGCGGCCACCTGGGCGGCCGACGCCCGCCGTGGCCGGGCAGCCGAGCCCATCGCCGTGGTCGGCATCGGTTGCCGCCTTCCGGGCGGCGACACTCCGGACGCGTTCTGGCGCTTGCTCGCCACGGGCGCCTCCGGCATCCGGGAGGTGGACCCGGCTCGCTGGGATCCCGCCCGGTTCTACCGCCCTGGCGGCGGGCCCGGTCTGACCAACAGCAAATGGGGCGGGTTCGTCGACGGTGTCGATCTGTTCGATCCGCAGTATTTCGGGGTCACCGACGAGCTCGCTTGGCAGATGGACCCGTTGCAGCGGCTGCTGCTCGAGACGTCGGTGCTGGCCACCACCGACGCCGGATACCGGCGCGAAGAGTTGGCGGGCAAGCGAGTCGGCGTCTACGCAGGCAGCAGGGCGGCGAATTACTTCAACCGCATCCCGGTCGCCGACCGGCACACCATCATCGGCATCGGGCAGAACTTCATCGCCGCGCGCATCTCGGACTTCTTCGACTGGCACGCGGGCAATGTCGTGCTCGACAGCGCGTGCTCGTCGTCGTTGCTGTCGGTGCATCTGGCCTGCCAGGCGTTGCGGGCGGGCGAGGTCGACGCGGCGCTGGCCGGTGGGGTGGAAGTGCTGCTCGACGAGATGCTGTTCGTCACGTTGTCGGCGGCGGGTGTGCTCTCGCCGAACGGGCGGTGCGCGACGTTCTCCGAGGACGCCGACGGTTTCGTGCCGGGCGAGGGCGCGGCGCTGCTGATGCTCAAGCGGCTGGACGACGCGCTCGCCGACGGCGATCGGGTCTACGCGGTGCTGCGTGGCTCGGCGATCGGCAACGACGGGCACACGATGGGCATCACCACACCCAACATGCGGGCGCAGATCGAGGTGGTCACCGCGGCGCTCGAAGTGGCGGGCATGTCCCCGGACGCGCTGTCGTATCTGGAGGCGCACGGCACCGGCACCATGATCGGCGACCCCATCGAACTGAAGGGGTTGGCGACCGTGCTGGGCGACCGGTCGCGCGGCCCGGAGCCGTGCGCGGTCGGCAGCGTGAAAACCAATATCGGGCACCTGCTGTCCGCGGCGGGCATCGCCGGGGCGGTCAAGACGATCCTGGCCGTGCACCACTCGGCGCTGCCGCCGTCGCTGCACTGCGACAACCTCAATCCGCGATTCCAGTTCGCCGGATCGCCGCTGCAGGTCAACCGAGAACTGCGCCCGTGGCAGCCGGCCGACGGCAGGCCCCGCGCGGCGGGCGTCAGCTCGTTCGGCTTCGGCGGCACCAATGCCCACCTCATCGTCGAGCAGGCGCCCGATGGGCACCGTCCGACACGCCACCCCCTGGATCCACCCGCCTTCCGCAAGAGGAGCTTCATGCTGCCGAAAACGGTTCCCAGCACATCGACGGAGCCCGCGCCGCGGATCGTGGTGCCGATCAGCGCGCCCGCACCGTCGTTCCTCCAAGTGGAGCCGCTGCGATGAGCGGGATCGAATTGGACAGCTTCGCCACCACCCTGCGCGCCGAGGACCCGGTGGTGCGCGACCATCGCGTGCACGGTGTGCGGATCCTGCCGGGCGTGGTGTATCTCGACATGATCCTGCGCGCGGCGATGGCGGCGGGGTACCGGCCCGGCGAGCTGACGATCCGGGAGGCGTTGTTCCAGCGTCCGGTCGCCCTCGCCGACGACGGCGCGGTGCGCATCGCGTTCCGCGTGGATCGTCCGACCGGCCGGATCGCCATCGACGTACAGAGCCTGGACGCGAAAGGCGTGCCGGTCGGCGCGATCGAGCCTGTCGCGGAATGCGTTGTGGTGCGGTCTGCTTCCTCCGATCAGCCGCCGGGGATCGATGCGGCCGAGTTGCGGGCGGCGTCGCGTGCGCGTGGCATGGCGGAGCTGTACGCCCAGACCGGCGGCCGCGGTATCGATCATCGCGAATTCATGCGCGCCACTGGGTATTTCGCTCGGCGCGACGATGTGGTCACCGCGACGCTCGGTCTCGGCGCGGAGGCCGCGGCGCATCTGCCCGGCTTCCTGCTGCATCCCACGTTCCTGGACGCCTCCACGATCGTGCCGTTCATCGATCCGCAGCGGCTCGGCGTGGACGACGACAGCGCGTTCATCCCCATCTTCTTCGGCGACGTCCGCGCCTGGCGCGCGACTCCCGAGGAGGTGCTCGTGCGAGCGGCGGTCCGCGGCGGCGGGCACGGCGGGGACCTGCTCGAAGCCGATGTGGCGCTCTACGACCGGGACGGGGCGCCGGTGGCGCGGTATCGGCTGACGTCCAAGCGTGTGCGTGGCAGCGCGGATATCCAGCGGTTGCTGACGCGGCCGCAGGCAGCACCCACGGGACAAGCCACGCCGCGACCGACGACTGTGCCGGTGGCCTCAGGTGATCCGCGTGCGGTGATCACCGCCGATCTGGCCGCTCTCGTGGCCGGTGAACTCGGCGCCGACGCCGCGGGGATCGCCACCGACGTCGGGTTCTACGAGCTCGGATTGGATTCCGGTCGTCTACTGCGGCTGACCGCCGAGTTGGAGGCGAGAGTCGGCGAGCCGCTGTATCCGACGCTGCTGTTCGAGTACCAGACCATCGACGCGCTCGCCGGACATCTCGCCGACATCGCCGGCGCGAACTACCGCCCCGCCACGTCGACCCCGGACACCGTGCCCGTTGAATCCACCGTGGTCGCCGAGGTGGCGGGCCCGCCGACAGTTGACCAGGTCGCGTCGCCGGAATCGGTAGCGGCGGAAGACCTCGTCGTTTTCGGGTTCGACTGGGAGCCCGACACCACCGCGCATACGCGTCGGGAACCCACCAGCCTGCTCGTCTTCGATACCGCCGAGCACCCTTACCCGCACGGCGCGGCCGCGACTGTCATCCGGGTCCGTCCCGGTGGCGAGTTCGTCTCCGGTACAGACGCTTTCGTCGTCGACCCGGCGGACGCACGGCACATGAAGCTGCTGGTCGACCAGCTGACGGCCCGGCGGCTGCGCTTCGACGCCGCGGTGTACCTGTGGCCCGAAACGACGACAGACAGTGAGCCGCAGGCGCTGATCGAACGGGTGTACCTGCCGCTGCGCGATCTGCTGCGCGCGGTCGCGGCGGTGTCCGAACCGCCGGTGCGCCTGGTGCTGGCTCTCACACCGGCGACACCCGCGGGTGAATCGAGTTGCGCCCTCCTGGGCGGTGCGGCCCGCACACTGCGGCTCGAGCAGCCGCAACCGTTGCTGCGGGCCATCCAACGCGACCCCGCCCGTCCGATCGACGACATCGTGGCCACGGAGCTGGGCGTCGAAGAACGCGACCCCGCCACCGAGATCCGCTACCACGGCGCAGAACGCCGGATCCGCCGGACCCGCCCGCTCACCGATGCCACGCCGAGTTCCGGCGACGCGGTGCTGCGCACGGGGTCGGTGGTCGTCGTCACCGGCGGATTCGGTGGGATCGCCCGTCACCTGGCCCGCCGCCTCGCCGCCGAGTACAGCGCACGGCTGGTGCTGGTATCGCGCCGTCCGCTCGACGCGTCGGCCGCGGGACTGCTGGCCGAGCTCGGCGAACTCGGCACGGAAGCCGTACACGTGCGCGCCGACGTGTCGGTCGCGGCCGACGCCGAACGCGTCGCCGCGATCGCCCACGCCACCTTCGGGCCGGTCGACGTGCTCTACCACGGTGCGGGTCAGTTGCGCGACGGACTGCTGTCCGGCAGCAGCCGCGACGACGCGAGAACCGTTCTTGCACCGAAGGTCTACGGCGTCGAGCACTTGACGCGGGCGCTGCCGGAGACCCGCCTGACCGTGTTGTTCTCCTCGGTCTCCGCGGTGCTGGGCAACCCGGGGCAAGCCGATTACGCGGCGGCCAACCGCTATCTCGACGTCTTCGCCGAACAACGCGACCGAGCCGGAAGCAGGACGATCAGCATCGGCTGGCCGCTGTGGGCCGAAGGCGGTATGCGTCCGCCCGCCGAGCAGATCGCCGCGCTGCGGCGCGCCGGTGTGGGACTGCTGCCCACCGCGACCGGACTGGACCTGCTGTTGTCCTGCGCGACGCTCCACCGCGCACAACTGGCCGCGGTATGGGGCCACAGCGACATCCTGCGAGCACGACTACAACCGGCAACCGCACCGTCCGACGCGCCATCCGCGCAGGGCGATGCGCATCACGCGACCGTGCCGGTCGACGAGCATCGCAAGTCCGTCGAGGAGCCCATCGCGATCGTCGGAATCAGCGGCCGCTACCCCGACGCGGAGGACATCGAGGAGTTCTGGCGCAATCTGCGCGACGGACACGACGCGGTCGGCCCGGTCCCCGCCGAACGCTGGTGGCTCACCTCCGTCCGAGGCACGCCCGGCGCGCCACCGATGACCGGCGGATTCCTGCGTGACGTGGGTGGTTTCGACCCCCAGTTCTTCCGCATCCCGCCGGTTCAGGCGCCGCTGCTTGACCCGCAGGAGCGGTTGTTCCTGCAGCAGGCGTACGCGGCGCTCGAGCACGCCGGCTACCACCACACCGACCCGGCCGTGCGCGACCGCCGGGTGGGTGTGTTCGTAGGCGCCACCTGGAGCGACTACCGGCTGCTCGGAGTGGCGGCCAGCCGCGACGGCGATCCGGTCGCGGTGGCCTCGATCCCGTCGTCGATCGCGAACCGCACCTCCTACACCCTCGGTCTGCGTGGACCGAGCCTCACCGTGGACACCGCGTGTTCGGCGTCGCTGACCGCACTGCATCTGGCGCGGCGCAGCCTGCTCGACGGCGAATGCGACGCGGCGCTCGTCGGCGGGGTGAACCTGTTGCTGCACGAGGACAAATTCCTGCTGCTGCACAGCCTGGGCATGATGTCCGAGAGTGGCCGGTGCAGGCCCTTCGCCGCGAGCGCCGACGGTTATGTGCCCGGCGAAGGCGTCGGGGCGCTGTATCTGAAGCCGCTGTCGGCCGCCCGCGCCGACGGCGACACCATCCACGGCCTGATCCTCGGCAGCGCGGTGAATCACGGCGGGCAGACCTCCGGGTACAGCGTGCCGCATCCAGGGGCGCAAGCCGACGTGATCGGCGAGGCCCTGCGCGCCGCCGGGGTCGACCCCGCCGCGATCGACTACCTCGAGGCGCACGGAACCGGGACACCGCTCGGCGATCCGATCGAAATAGCCGGGCTGGCCGCCGCTTTCGGCAGGAACGACGGCGGCCGCTCCCGCGCACTCGGGTCGACGAAGTCGAACATCGGCCACCTGGAAGCGGCTGCGGGCGTCGCGGGTCTCACCCGGGTGCTGTTGCAGCTGCGTCACGGCCGGATCGCGCCGACATTGCATGCCGCACAGGTCAATCCGGCCATCGCGTTCAACTCGGTGCCGTTCCGCTTACCGCGTGAACTGGAGGATTGGCCGCGCCGCACCGTCGACGGCGTCGCGGTCGCGCGGCACGCGGGTATCAGCGCCTTCGGGGCGGGCGGCGCCAACGCTCACGTGGTGCTCGCGGAGTTCATCGACGACCGAGTGCGTCCGGGCGCCACCGGTGAACCCGAGATCTTCGTGCTGTCCGCGCGCACTCCGGAGCGGCTGCGCCGCTATGCCGAAATCATGGCACGGCACTTCCGCACCCTCGACCCCGCGGATTTCCTCGACGCGGTGCGCACCTTGCAAGTGGGCAGGCCCGCACTGGCCCACCGGCTCGCGGTGGTCGCGTCCTCGCCGCTCGAGGTGGCCGACGCGCTCGACCAGTTCGGCGCCGACCAGCTCGGCCCCGTGGTCACCGGCAGCGTCGACGCACACCCCCGGCCACCGCTGTACGCGCCCGCGGCGGACGACCGAGAGCTGGCCAGGCAGTGGGTCGCGGGCGCCGATGTCGACTGGCGTGGACGCGGCGGGCCACAGCGCCGAGTTCCGCTTCCCGGCTATCCGTTCGAGCGCACCGACTACTGGATCATCGCACCGCCGCGCTCGGGATTCGACGCCGCGGTGGAGGGGTTCGAAGCGTTTGTCCGGCCCGCGGGCACAGTGGAGCCCGGTAAGGCCGAACTCGGCCGCTACGCGGCGATGCTGCTGTTCGCCACCTTCGCCGGAATGGGGCTCACGCCGGGGGAGTGGACCACGCGGTCGCTGGACGCGCGCCTTGGTGTGCGGCCCGAATTCGACCGGCTACGCACCAGCTGCCTGGATATCCTGCGGCGACATGGGCTGGTGCGATGGCACGACGACCGGATCGAAGTGCCTGGTCCGCCACCCGGTACCGGCGGGATGCGCGCCGACCTGCTCGCGCGCTTCCCGGAGACCGAACCGTACGTGGCCTTGCTCGATGCCTGCCTGGCCGCCTATCCCCGCGTACTGCGCGGCGAGATGTCCGCGACCGAGGTGCTGTTCCCCGCCGGAGACCTCGAACTGGTCGGCGCGATCTATCGCGGCAACGCCGCCTACGACTTCACCAACGGATTGCTCGCCGGATTGGTGTCGGCCGTGGCGCAGCGGCACGGCGAGACCCGGCCGGTGCGGATCGTGGAAGTCGGCGCGGGCACCGGAGGTTCCACGCACGCGGTGCTCGACGCGCTCGCCGAACACGGGATCGCGTTCGACTATCACTACACCGACGTGTCGCACAGTTTCGTCGCGCACGGGCGACGCACCTTCGGTACGCGGTCGAACGTGCGGTTCGGGGTGCTGGACATCGAGGCGGATCCGATCGCGCAAGGCTTCCCCGCACACCAGGCCGATCTGGTGATCTGTGCCAACGTCCTGCACGCGACGCGGTCGATCGACGCGACGTTACGCAACGTCCGGCGGCTGCTCGCGCCCGGTGGCGTGCTCGCCTGTACCGAAGCGACCGCCGACCTCGAGGTTCTCGCGCTGACGTTCGGCCTGCTGGAGGGCTGGCACGCGTATCGCGATCCCGAGGCGCGTCTCCCGTATTCGCCGTTGCTGTCCGAATCGCAGTGGCGGGACGCCATGAGTGCGGCGGGTTTCTCCGGAATCCGCGCCTGGGGTCCCGGCCTGTCGGAGGACCCGGAGCCGAGTTTCCGGGTGTTGGCCGCGGTCAGCGTCACCACGCTGCCCGCTGTCGCCTTGCCCCCGGCCGATGCGCAGCCCGCCACCGCGCGAGTCGGCCTCGCCGATACCGAGAACCCGCCCGCCGGTGCGCGGCCGGACGCGGAACCGGCCACCGTGCGTGGTGCGGCCGCCCTGGAAGCCGAACTCGTCGCCCTCGTCGCCGAGGGCCTCGGTGTCGGGCGCGGCGAGGTGCGCGCGGAGCTGCCGCTCTCGGACTACGGCGTCGATTCCATTCTCGCGGTGAAGATCATCGATCGAGTCAACGCCCGCTACGACTTGGCGCTGCGACCCACGGTGGTCTTCGACCATCCGTCGGTGCGGCTGCTCAGCAGGCACATGGCCGAACAAGGCGCTTCGGCTCCTCGAACCGCCACCGCGCCGCCCGCACGGCCCAGCGAAAGGTCGACATCGATGGACATCGCCATCATCGGCATGTCCGGGCAGTTCCCGGGCGCGGCGAACCTCGAGGAGTTCTGGCGCGATCTCGCCACAGGGCGGGACGCGGTGACCGAGATCCCCGCCGGACGCTGGCCGATCGCTGAGCATTTCCGTCCCGGCCTGGCGACGCCGGGCAAGACCTACTCCAAGTGGGGCGGCTTCCTCGACGGCGTCGAGGAGTTCGATCCGGCGTTCTTCGACATAGTGCCTGCCGAAGCCGATTACATGGACCCGCAGCAGCGGCTGTTCCTGGAACACAGCTGGCTGGCCCTGGAAGACGCCGCCATCGACCCGAAGTCGTTGCGGCGCACCCGCTGCGGCGTTTTCGCTGGGTCACCCGGTTCGGACTACGCCACCCTGCTGCGCAACCGCGGAACGGTCGGCTCCCATCACGTGTTCACCGGTAACAGCCCGGCCATCCTGCCTGCCCGCGTGGCCTATCACCTGGATCTCACCGGCCCGTGTCTCGGTCTGGACACCGCGTGTTCCTCGGCGCTGGTCGCGTTGCACCAGGCCTGCCGCAGTCTCGCCGCGGGGGAGTCGGAGCTGGCGCTGGCCGGGGGTGTCGCGGTGTTCGTGACACCCGAATACCACCTGCTCGCCTCGTCGATGGGCATGCTCTCACCACGCGGGCGATGCGCGAGTTTCGATGCCGACGCCGACGGTTTCGTGATCGCGGAGGGTGTCGGTGTGGTGGTGCTCAAGCCGTTGGCCGCCGCCGAACGCGACGGCGACCCGATCCACGGGGTGATCCGCGGGATCGGCGTCAACCATGACGGCCGCACCAACGGCATCACCGCACCCAGCGTTCGTTCGCAGACCGAACTGGAACTGGCGGTGTATCGCGACGGCGGGATCGATCCGTCCACCATCGGTTACGTCGAAACGCACGGCACCGGAACGCGGTTGGGCGACCCGATCGAACTCGAGGCACTCACCGCGGCGTTCCGTCGCTACACCGACGCGGTCGGCGTCATCCCGGTGGGATCGGTGAAATCGAACATCGGGCACGCCTCGCACGCCGCGGGCATGGCGAGCCTGTTCAAGGTGCTGCTGGCCATGCGCGCCGGACAGGTGCCGCCGTCGCTGCACGTCGCTTCGGTGAATCCGCTGCTCGGATTGGAGCAGTCGCCGTTCTTCGTCAACACCGAACTGCGGGCCTGGGACGGCGCGCCACGCCGAGCCGCGATCAGTTCCTTCGGTTTCAGCGGCACCAACGCGCACCTGGTGGTCGACGGCGCACCGGCCGTAGCGACCGCACGGCGTGCGGGGCCCGGGGTACCGCAGGTGGTGGTGCTCTCCGCGCGCAGCGCTACGAGCCTGTCGCGGATGGCGCGGACGCTGCGCAGGCATCTCGCGGCGCATCCGAATTTGTCGCTCGCCGACGTAGCGCGCACGCTCGCGGTCGGGCGCAGCGAATTCGAGCATCGGCTCGCGGTGGTCGGGGATTCGGTGGATGCGGTCGTGGCCCGGCTTGCCGCCTTCGCCGACGGCGACCGGCCTGCCGGGGTCTACACCGGAACGACCGACACCCCCGCCGCGGACCGCGACACTGCCACCGTGCTGGACGACCCGGAGGCGGTGGCACGGCAATGGGTCGAGGGCGGGCACGTCTCACATGCGGGCTGGGCCGACCCGGCCGCGCGCCGTATCCATCTGCCCGGCTACGAGTTCGACCGGGAACGGTGCTGGGCACCGGACATGAGCGTCCCTTCGTCCGAGCACACGGCGCGCCCGTCGCACAGCTCCGTTGTCGGCGAAGCCCAGGACCTCGCCGCGACGCAGCGCACCGCAGCCCCATCGACCGGCGCGGCGCCCCGCGAGCTCAGCACCGCCGCAGCGGTGGCATCCGGCACGTCCATGGTCGAGACGGCACTCGATGGACCTGCGACATCCTCGCGAGCGGTCGGAGGCTCGTCGGTGCCCGCGACACAGACGGCCGCTGCGCTCCAGGACAACAGCGCGCTCCAGAACGCTGCCGACGATCGGGCTCGTGGACTTGCTGCGCCTGATCATGTCCTGCCCACATCGCCGGACCCCACGCAGCGACGGCAGTCCGCCGAGACCTACCTCAAAGGCCTGCTCGCCGAGTACTGCCGACTCGACCCGCAGCGGATCCGCACCCGAATCCCGCTGCAGGACTATGGCATCGACTCGGTGCTGATCAGCAAGATGAACGACCGGCTGGAAACCGACTTCGGACCGATGCCGAGCACGCTGATGTTCGAATACCAGACCGTCCGCGACCTCGCGGGCTACCTCGCCGACGAGCACGGGCCGCGTCTGGCCGCCATCACCGACGACACGACGACCGCAACCGCGGCATCCGGCGGCGCACCCGCGTCGGTGGGCTCGGTCGCCTCCGAGCCCACCGCTCCCGCCGAGCATTCCGTCGACGACGCGGACGACGCGGACGACGCCGAGGACATCGCCGTCATCGGCATGGCGGGCAAGTTCCCGATGGCGGGGGACATCGAGGAGTTCTGGGCCAACCTGGTCGCCGGTCGCGACTGCATCGTCGAGGTGCCGCCGCAACGCTGGGATCACCGCGAATACCTGTCCGACGATCCCGACGAACCGGGCACCACCTACGCGCGCTGGGGCGGATTCATCGACGACGTCGACAAGTTCGACGCTCGCTTCTTCGGCATCACCCCCAAAGACGCCGAGGAGATGGACCCGCAGCAGCGGCTGTTCCTCGAAACCTCCTGGGCGGCTTTGGAAGACGCGGGTTACTCGCCCGATCGGGTACGCCGCAGCGCCGCCGCACGCGGCCTGCCGGATGCCGGCGTCTTCGCCGGGGTCGGCTACGCCGAGTACCAGGCGTTCGTGGGCGTGCCGATCTCGGGGTATTTCGCGGTGGCGAATCGGGTGTCCTACCACTTCGGCTTCACCGGCCCGTCTCTCGCGGTCGACACGGCGTGCTCGGCGTCGCTGACCGCGCTGCATCTGGCCTGCGAGAGTCTGCGCCGCGGCGAAGCGGCCTACGCGCTGGCCGGTGGGGTGAACGTGTCGATCCATCCCGGCAAGTACTTGCTGCTCGGCTACGGCCGCTGGGCATCCACCGACGGCCGCTGCCGGACGTTCGGCGCGGGCGGCGACGGCTACGTGCCGGGCGAGGGTGTGGTCACGTTGGTCCTCAAACCGCTGCGGCACGCACGCGCCGACGGTGACCGCGTTTACGGCGTGATCCGGGGCAGCGCCGTCAACCACGGCGGACGCACCAACGGGTTCACCGTCCCCAACCCAGTCGCCCAGGCCGACCTCATCGGCCGAGCCCTGACCGCGGCACGCGTCGACGCGGCCGACATCGGCTACGTGGAAGCCCACGGCACCGGTACCGCGCTGGGCGACCCGATCGAGATCGCGGCCCTCACCAAGGCCTATCGGCGCTCGACAGCGGAGCAGGGCTACTGCGGCATCGGCTCGGCGAAATCCAGTGTCGGACATCTGGAAGCGGCGGCGGGCGCGGCGGGCGTGGTCAAGGCGCTGCTACAACTGCGCCACGACACCATCGCGCCGAACCTGCACAGCGATCCACCGAACCCGGGAATCGACTTCGCGGCGACACCGTTCCACGTCATCGATCGGCCCACACCCTGGCCGCGCCCCGGCGACGGCACACCACGCGTCACCGCCGTCAGCTCGTTCGGCGCGGGAGGCTCCAACGCCCACATGATCCTCACCGACGCCGAGCCCGTCGCGGCAACGCCGGAAGATGGGCGGCCGAGGATCGTGGTGTTGTCCGCCCGCGACGCCGACCGGCTCGCGGAGCTGGCCGCCCGCACCGCCGATCGGCTGCGCGATCACCCGCTCGCCCTGCCCGATGTGGCGTGGACGCTGGCCGTCGGCCGGACACCGTTCGAACATCGACTCGCGGTGGTCGCCACCTCGACGGCCGAACTCGTCGAACTACTCGACAGCACAGCCGATGCCGGCGCACCCGCACCGGCGGAGGGACTACTGGTCTTCCGCGGCGTGGCCCGCACCCACCGCGACCTCGACGAGCTGCCCGGCGAATCGGATGCCGACCGCGCCGAAGTGCGCGCCCTGCTGCGGTCGGGCAACCTGCCGCGAGTCGCCGAACTGTGGGCAGGCGGATGGACCGTGGACTGGGAACAGGGCTACGAGCAGCCCTTCGGCCGGATCGTGGGTCTGCCAGGTTATCCGTTCGCCCGGCGCAGGTACTGGATCGTGCCCGAGGACTACCGCAGACGAACACCGCACGTGGTCGCGAAGACGGTGGTCACGCAGGAGATCGAGCCACCGCAGTCGGAGCAGCGCAACGGGCACTCACCGAACGGCACAGCGCTTCAGGGCGTTGCGGCACCGCCGGAACCGGTCGAAACGCCCACCGCCGAAGTCGCCGCACCGGCCGTCGCCGAGTCCTCCGGTGACGCATTCGACAGCGAGTTGTGCGACCGGCTCGCCGAGCACATCCGGGAGATCTTCGCCGATCTGACCAAGTCCGACCCGGCCGAGCTCGACCTCGAGGCGGAATTCGCCGACTTCGGATTCGACTCGGTGGCCACCGTCCGAATGCTCAACCGGCTGATGAAGCACTACGACGTCAAGATCCCGGCGGAATCGACCGAGCTGCATCCGACGATCGCGTCGCTGTCGCACTACCTGGTGGCCGAGGGCATCATCTCCGGCACGGCACACGACGACGCTCCGCGCCCGACCGTGGCCGCCGCGGCCACAGCGGCCCAGCAGGACATCCCCGTGGTGACGACAGAGGTCCCGATCCCGGTGCGGTCGGTCTTCATCACCGGCGTGACCGGCGTGCTGGGCGGCAAGCTGCTGCACGATCTGCTCACCCGCACCGACGTCCGGGTGACCTGTCTGGTGCGCGGCAAGACCGTGGCCGCGGCCGAGCGGCGGATCAAGCACTTCCTGAGCACCTACGACCCGGAGTCGACCCTCGACGAGGCGTTCGCGCAGCGCGTCACCGCGGTGCTCGGCGACGTCTCCAGCGAACGGCTCGGCCTGGACGAGGTCACCTGGCGGCGGCTGGCCGACGACGTGGACTTGACCATCCACGCCGCGGGCCGCACCACCTTGGTCACCTTCTACGACGCCCTGGCCCCGATCAACGTCGAAGGAACCCGTCGCGCGGTGGAATTCGCGTTGCGCTCGCGCGGCAAGTACCTGGTGTACGTGTCGAGTTTCAGCGCGCTGGGCGATCGGCTCAACTTCAACAACCCGCCGTTCACCGAGCGGGATCTCGAACTGGGTCAGGGCTACGACCATCTGCCCTACCAGCAGACCAAATACGAGTCGGAGAAGCTGATCCGGGAGGCGAGCGAACGCGGACTGCTGTGGGACATCGTTCGCCCCGGCAACATCATGGGCGACAGCCGGACCGGCCGGTACCCGTTCTCCGAGGTCAGCGTCAAAGGCGCGTACTACGACATCCTCAAGACGATGATCGAGACCGGCGAGACGATGCTGACGCCGGTGCACTGGGACATCAGTCCGGTCGACTACGTCAGCGCCGCGATCGTGCACATCGCCACGCGCCGCGCCACCTACCGGGAGACCTACCACCTGACCAATCCGGACATCCGGCGCTACTACGACGTGGTCCGCTACGTCCAGCGTGCCGGGTACGAGGTGGCGTTGGTGCCGCTGGAGGAATTCCACCGCAGGGCCACCGACCGGCAGATCTACCGGCTGGGCACCGACGAGGTGTACGACAGCCAGACCCTGGAGATGTTCAAGTACGGCATCGAACTGTTCGGCACCATCCACTACGAGGAGAGTTCCTACGCCGACTGCACCTACACCCGCCGCGTGCTCGGCGCGGCGGGCATCGACTGCCCGCCGACCGAGGATCTGGTGCGGGTGTACCTGGCGCACTGCGCGGAGGTGGGCTACATCCCCGCACCCCGCGGGGCCGAGCCGACCGCGGAGGTGCTGCGGTGAGCTGCACGATCGTCTTCCCGGGGCAGGGTGCGCAGCGCACCGGGATGGGAGCGGATCTCTGCGCCGAATTCCCGCTCGCGCGAGACACTTTCGCCGAGGCGAGCGCCGCGGTGGGCGAGGACCTGCTGCGGATCTGCGTCGAGCGGGATCCGCGACTGCATCGCACGGAGTACACCCAGCCGTGCGTGCTGACGATGGAGATCGCCGCCTACCGGGTGCTGGTGAGCGAATCCGGCTGGCAACCGGTCGCTTTCGGCGGACACAGTCTCGGCGAGTACGCCGCGCTGGTCGCGGCCGGCGTCTTCGAACTCGCCGACGGGGTACGGCTGGTGCGCACGCGCGGCGCGCTGATGCAGCGCGCGGTGCCGGAGGGCGCGGGCGCGATGGCCGCGCTGATCCTACCGGGCATCGCCGACTCGGGGGTGGCCGATCTGGTGGCCGAGGCGGGCGTCGAGGTGGCCAACGACAATTCCACCGATCAGCTGGTCATCAGCGGTGAACGCGACGCTGTCGCGGCCGCCCGTGTCGTGCTCGGCGAGCGCTTCCCGGAACTGCGGTTCGTCCCGTTGCGGGTCAGCGCGCCGTTCCACTCCCGCTGGATGCGCGGCATCGAGGACGAGTTCGCGGGGCATCTGGCCGAATGCACACCGCGCATACGGGCTGAGCGCGCGGTCGCGGTGACCTCGAACTACACCGGGGAGTTCCATCGGCCCGAAACCCTCGCCGAGCATCTGGTCCGCCAGATCTCCGCCCCGGTGCGCTGGACGGCGAACATGCGAGCGTTGCTGCGCTCGGGCACACCTCGCTACGAGGTGGGCCCGTCGGCACCGCTGTCGAAGTTCTTCGCGACGCTGGATGCCCCGGTGACCCGGATCGCGACGGTAGCTGATGTACGTGCGCTGCCCCTATCGAAAGCCGCTCCGGCTGAGATGGTCTCGGCGATTTCCTCGGCAGCCGCACTGACAGCGGCTGCGCCGGTCACACCGAGAACGGCTATGCCGGTCGTACCGGAACCCGCTCCGGCTGCGATGACCTCTCCGACGGCGGTTGCGGCGCAACCAATTCGCGAGGCGCAAGGGCTGACCATCCATCGCAAGAGCGCCGCGACGCCGAGCCTGCGGTTGTTCTGCTGGCCCTTCGCCGGCGGCAAGGCGGCGGCCTACACGCCGTGGCGGCGCCAGCTGCCCGACTGGATCGAGCTGTGCGTTCTGGAACTGCCTGCCCGCCAACGGCATCTGGCGCAGACGCCGATCCGGCGATTCACCGATCTGGTCGAGACGGCGTTGACCGCGGTGCTGCCGCTGACCGATCTTCCGTTCGCGTTCTTCGGCCACAGCCTCGGCGCGCTGGCCGCCTACGAGGTCGCCCGCCGCCTGCCCGAGGGGATCGCGCCACGCGCGTTGTTCCTCGGTGGTGCGGTGGCCCCGCATCTCCCCAGGCCGGGTCGGTTGTCGGAGCTACCGGACCACGAGTTCGTTGCGGCGGTAGGCCATTACGGCGGCATACCGCCGGAAGTGCGCGAGACCCCGGAGGTGATGGCGCTGTTCCTGCCCGCGTTGCGCAGCGACTTCGAGATCTTCGACGACTACCGATTCACACCCGCCGCCGCGCCGTCGTGCCCGGCCCACCTGTTCGGTGGTCGCGACGACCGCCAGGTCGCGGCCTCCCAGCTGGAGGCCTGGCGCGACGTCCTGCCTGGACTGCGCTCCACCGAGCTGCTGCCCGGCGGCCACTTCTTTCTCGTCGAGCAGCGGGCAGCGCTGCTCGACTCGCTCGCGGACAAGCTCGCCGCTGTCCGCCCCGACGCGGTATCCGCCTGATGAAGGGATGCAGTAATGAAGGTCGAAGTCCTCACCCCGTCGTGCAACCTCGACACCGTCCGCGACGGGCGCGGTGGCATTTTCACCTGGGTCCCGCCGGAACCCCTGCTCGAGTTCAACCTGATCTACATGCACCCCGGCAAGGTGCGCGGCCTGCACTACCACCCGCATTTCGTCGAGTACCTGCTGTTCGTCGAGGGCAACGGCGTGCTGGTGACCAAGGACGACTACGCGGATCCGGACTGCCCGGAGGAGTTCATCCATGTGGGCAAGGGCATCTGCACGCGCACGCCGATCGGGGTGATGCACACCGTGTACTCGATCACCCCGCTGACCTTCGTCGCGATGCTGACCAAGCCGTGGGACGAGTGCGATCCGCCGATCGTGCAGGTGGCGCCGCTGCCGCACACCTTGGAAGGCAAGTCGTGAGCGGCCGAATATCGGTGCGGCCGACCAGCGCGGCCGCCCGTGCCGGGCAGGACCTCGCATGAGCGGGATGCGGGTGGCGGTGCTCGGCGCCGCGGGATACGTGGGCGCCGCACTGGTCGAGGCGCTCGGCAGGATGCGGCGATGGGAGGTCGTGCCCGTGGTGCGGGACGACCACGAATTCCACTGCACGGCAGGTCGTTACGACGTGCTGATCAACGCCGCCTGCCCGTCGAAGCGGTTCTGGGCCGAGCAGCATCCCGGCGACGATCGCCGGGAGACGGTGGACAAGACGCGCCTGCTGCGCGAGCAGTGGCGCTGGGACCGGTTCGTGCAGATCAGCAGCATCTCCGCACGGACCCAGCTGGACACGGTCTACGGCCGCCATCGCGCGGAGGCCGAGCGAATGTGTTCCGGCCGCGACACTTTCGTCGTCCGGCTCGGCCCGATGTACGGCGGCGACTACCGCAAGGGTGTGCTGGCCGACATGGCCGCCGACCGTCCGGTGTTCGCCAGCGGCCGCTCCCGGCAGAGTTTCGCCCCGGTGGACTGGTGCGCCGACTGGATCGCCGCCCACCTGGAGGACACCGGCCTGCGCGAGGTCGGCGCACGCACCACCGTGACGCTGGCGGAGGTACGCGACGCGGTGGGCTCGTCCTCGCAGTTCGCCAAAGATGTTGTCGACGACCAGTTCCCGACCACCGCCACCGGCCCGGACTGGCCGGAGGCGGCGGCGGTGATCGACTGGCTGGCCGGGCGGAGGATCAGCGATGCGCGGGCGAGGTGACGCGATGCCTGCCGGGGCGCAGGTACTTCTCCCCGCACAGCACCAGCAGGAAGCGCACGCTGGTCGCGACATCGCGGGTGCGCATCTTGGAGGCGCCCGCGGTGCGGTTGAGGACGTGGATCGGCACCTGTTCGATCCGGAAACCATTGGCGGCGAGGATGTAGAGACTTTCGAAGAAGAAGGAGTAGCCGTTCGAGCGAACGCGATCGAAAGCCGCCACCGGAACCGTGTCCAACCGGTAGTATCGGAACGCGCCGGTGGCATCGTAGGGCATCCGCAGCAGTGTCACGGTGAGAAAATGCCCGACCCGGGTGAGGACCTTGCGGAAGGGAGTCCAGTCGGCGAGGCTGTCCTCTTTCAGATAGCGCGATCCGACCACGATGTCGAAACCGTCGGAAGCGGCGCGCAATGCCGGAAGATACGACGGCGGATGCGCGAAATCGGAATCCATCGTGATGATGTGCGCATATCCCTGCGCGTATGCCCAGCGGATACCGGCCTGGTGTGCGGAGCCCACGCCCTGCCGTCCCGCCCTGTGCAGCACATGGATGCGGGGCGCGTGCTGTCGGGCCAGCTCATCGAGCAGATCTCCGGTGCCGTCCGGGGAATTGTCATCGACGAACAGGACGTCGAAATCGGAGCCCTGTTCCAGGATCTGAGCGAGCAACGGGCCCACGTTGCGACGCTCGTTGTACGTCGGAATCATTACCAGAGTTTTTTCGGAGGCCGCGCTCATGCAATCGAATTCTAATACCGGCGGCGACCGAAAGATAGGTATTGCCCGCCATTTGACGACCGGTTAGTCTCGGGGCTGGAGGTTTGATGAGAAAGGCACTGATAACCGGCATCACCGGCCAGGACGGGTCTTATCTGACAGAATTCCTGTTGCAGCAAGGATATGAGGTGCACGGGATTGTCAGGCGTGCGTCGAATTTCAATACCGACCGCATAGACCACCTGTATTCCGATACCCATTCCCAACGCCGGCTGTTCCTGCACTACGGGGATCTGATGGATTCCAGCAGTCTCAACCGGATCCTGGAGGACGTACGACCGGCGGAGATCTACAACCTGGGCGCGCAGTCGCACGTGCACATCTCGTTCCAGATCCCGGAGTTCACCGCGGAGACCAACGCGATCGGCACACTGCGCATCCTGGACGCCATCCGCAAGACCGGCATCGCGACCCGCTTCTACCAGGCTTCGTCCTCGGAGCTCTACGGCGGCCTGCACGACGTGGCGCTCAGCGAGCGCACGCCGTTCCATCCGCGCTCGCCGTACGCGGTGGCGAAGCTGTACGCGTACTGGATCACGGTCAACCACCGCGAGGCCTACGGGATGTACACGGTCAACGGCACCTTGTTCAACCACGAATCACCTAGGCGCGGCGAGGTTTTCGTCACCCGCAAGGTGACAAGGGGCGCGGTGCGCATCGCGCAGGGCAAACAGGAGAAGTTGTTCATCGGCAACCTGGACGCTCGCCGGGACTGGGGATACGCCAAGGAGTACGTCGAGGCGATGTGGCTCATGCTGCAACAGTCCGAACCCGACGACTACGTGATCGCCACCGGCGAGACGCACAGCGTGCGCGAGCTGTGCGAGACCGCGTTCGCCGCCACCGGTGTCGAATTGATCTGGGAAGGAACCGGATTGACCGAGAAGGGGATCGACCGGCGAACCTCGCGAGTGCTCGTCGAGGTCGATCCGACCTATTTCCGCCCCGCAGAGGTGCATCATCTCACCGGTGACCCGAGCAAGGCGCGCGAGAAGCTCGGGTGGCAGCCCCGGACGAGTTTCACCGAACTCGTCGAGTTGATGGTCGCCCACGATATGGAGAACGCGTGACGCAAGCAGTGGCGGTGCAGGGCTGCCGGGTGTGCGGGAACACCCGGCTCGAAACGGTCGTCGACCTCGGCACGATGGCGCTGACGGGAGTGTTCCCGGCCACCGATCCCACCGAGGTGCCGCGCTACCCCTTGGAGTTGGTGCGCTGCGTGCCCGAAGGCAGCGAGGAGTGCGGGCTGGTGCAGTTGCGCCACACCGCGGACTTCGGCGAAATGTATTCCCCCGGCTACGGATACCGCTCCGGGCTGAATCGATCGATGATCGAGCACCTCGCCCACCGGGTGGACAGGATCCGGCAGCGGGTGCCGCTGTCACCGGACGACGTGGTGATCGACATCGGCAGCAACGACGCGACGTTGCTGCGCGCCTATCCGGAAGGGTCGGCGACGATTCTGGGCATCGACCCGCTGGGGGAGAAGTTCCGCCGGTTCTATCCGCCGCACGCGCGGTTGGTGACCGGCTACTTCGACCACGAGCTGGCCGAATCGGTGCTCGAGGGGCGGCGGGCCAAGGTGATCACCTCGATCGCCATGTTCTATGACGTCCCGCGCCCGCTGGAGTTCATGCGCGCGGTGTACGACAACCTCGCCGACGACGGCATCTGGGTGCTCGAACAGAGCTATCTGCCCGCGATGCTGGCCACCACCTCCTACGACACCATCTGTCACGAGCACCTCGAGTACTACACCCTCGACCAGATCGAGTGGATGGCGCGACGGTGCGGATTCGTGGTGCTCGAGGTGGAACGCAATACCGTCAACGGCGGCAGCTTCGCACTCACACTCGGCAAGCAAGGAGTCGCCTCGCCTGCCGACGCCGCCGCGCTGGATCGGATGCGCCACGAGGAGTCCGCGCTCGGGTTGCACACCTCGCAGCCGTACGCGGAATTCGCCAAACGGGTCGACCAGCACCGCGAACAGGTCCGGGAGTTCTTCGACCGCTCCCGCAAGGCCGGCCTGCGCACGCTCGGGTACGGAGCCTCCACGAAAGGCAACGTGGTGCTGCAGCACTGCGGGATCGGGCCGGAGGATCTGGCGTGCATCGCGGAGGTCAACGACGACAAGTTCGGCAAGTTCACCCCCGGCAGCGCGATCCCGATCGTGTCCGAGGAGCAGGCGCGTGCCATGGCGCCCGACCAGTTCTTCGTGCTGCCCTGGCATTTCCGCACCATGATGCTGGAGCGGGAGAGCGCTTTCCGCGCGGCGGGCGGGCGGTTGGTGTTCCCGCTGCCGGAACTGGACGTGGTGTGAGATGACCATCGTCGTCACGGGCGCGGCCGGGCAGGACGGCACGCTGCTGTCGGACCTGCTCGCCGGGCGCGGCGAGCGCGTGCTGCGCATCGGCCGCGACGGCCCGGTCGACATCACCGACGCCGCCGCGGTCGAGGAACTCGTCGCCGCCGAACGCCCCCGGCAGGTCTACCTGCTGGCGGCGGTGCAACATTCCTCGCAGGACGACCACGGCGACCCGCACGAGCTGGCCCGCGCCTCGCATCGGGTGAATACGCTGCCGGTGCAGCATTTCGCGGAGGCGATCGATCGCCACCGCACCGGCACCCGCCTGTTCTACGCGGCCTCGTCGCACGTCTTCGGCTCCGACGGCGACGCGGTGTGCGACGAGAACAGCGGGCTGCGACCGGACTCCATCTACGGGGTGACCAAAGCGGCCGGCCTGCTGGCCTGCCGCACCTACCGTGCCCGCGGCGTCTTCGCGGCGGCCGGCATTCTGTTCAACCACGAATCTCCTTTGCGTGCAGAGAAATTCGTCACCCGCAAGATCGTGCGCGCCGTCGCCCGGATCCAGCGCGGTGAGACCGGCGCGGTGGAGGTGGGCAGGCTGGACGCGGGCGCCGACTGGGGATACGCGCCGGACTACGTCGAGGCGATGACGCGGATCCTGGCGCTCGACGAGCCGGAGGAGTTCGTCGTCGCCACCGGCGAACACCACACGGTCGCGCAGTTCTGCGCGGCGGCGTTCGGCATGGCCGGACTGGACTGGCACGACCATGTCCGCGAACGGTCCTCGGTGCTCACCCGCGGCGGGCGACCGCGAGTGGGTGAGTCGAGGAAGTTACGCGCGCGGACCGGGTGGCGCCCTTCGGTGGATTTCCACGGCATGGTGCGGGCCATGCTCGTCGCCGAGGGCGTGCGCCTTGCTGAGCAATCGAGGCCGGTACGCACCGGCGGAACGGATGGATGACGTGACCCTGAACGACGAGAACGTTCTCGCCGCCCACTTGATCTCCGTCGCCGACGGCGTCCCCGAGGAGACCGCCGCCCGGATCGGCGAGATCGGCACCGAGACCGTCGCCGACGCGGTGCTGAAGGAGATCGCCTGGCGCGCGGGCTACGGCGCGCGCCCTGGACAACCGGTGACCGCGGTGTTCGAGCTGACCCACGAGGGCAAACAGCTGGACTACCTGGTCACCTTCGGCGCCGACGACCCCGCGATCGCGCCGGGCACCCTGGAGGATCCGTGGCTGGTGGTGCGCCAGGATCTGGTGGAGTTGCTGCGCGCGGTCTACGGACCGCCCGACGCCGCCCTGGGCACCCGCGCCATCACGATCAAGGACGAGCCGGGGCCGGGCAGTTTCGCGCCGGACGACCCGTGGCGATTGGCCCGCGACGCCGCCGCCGTCGCCGCCGACCGCATCGTCACCGCCTGCCGTCCCCACCACTACGACCTCGACGCGCTGTCGCTGCACTTCGGTTCGGACAAGTGGGGCGGGCACTGGTACACCCAGCACTACGAGCGGCATTTCGCGCCGCTGCGCGACAGCCGGATCCGCATCCTCGAACTGGGCATCGGCGGATACACCGCCCCCGACGTCGGCGGCGCGTCGCTGCGGATGTGGAAGCAGTACTTCCGCCGCGGCCTGGTGTTCGGGCTGGACTACTTCGACAAGTCCGGCATCGCCGAGCCGCGCCTGCAACCCCTGCGCGGCGATCAGGGCGATCCGGCGTTTCTCGACGGGCTCGGCGACTCGCTCGGCCCGTTCGACATCATCATCGACGACGGCAGCCACATCAGCGGCGACGTGATCGCCTCGTTCGGTGCGCTGTTCGCCCACCTGCGGCCGGGCGGACTGTACGTGGTGGAGGACACTCAGACCTCCTACTGGTCGGGCTGGGGCGGAAGCAGCACCGCGACCGACGATCCGGCCACCACCATCGGTTATCTGAAGACCCTGGTGGACGCCCTGCACCACCAGGAATTCGAGAAGGAATCCGGCCGAGCGGCAGGCGCTTTCGACGACTGGATCGGGGCGCTGCACTTCTACCACAACATCGTGGTGATCGAAAAACGCCGCAATGCCGAGCAATCGGCTCCATCATGGGTGCCTCGGCACACCAATCCGATGGAGTGGATGAAGCCGAAGGAGTGATCGGATGAAGTTTCTAGTCGTGCCGGTGCCCTCGTCGGGCCATCTGCTGGCGATGGTGCCGTTCTGCTGGGCGCTGCGCCAGGCAGGCCACGAAGTGCTGGTCGCCTCGCGCGACGACGTGACGGCGACCGCGCTGCGCTCGGGGCTCAACGCCGTCGAGGTGACCGCGTTGAACGTGCCGATGGACCAGTTGCGTACCCAGGTGAACCCGGGCATGTTCCCGCTGCCGCTGTTCGCCGACCGCGACCAGTCCAGCGGACAGGGCCTGTGGCAGATCGCCGCGCAGAACTGGCACAACCACGCCCGCCAGTACCTCGAGACGTTCGCCGCGGTGGCCACCGACTGGGGCGCGGAGGTGATCCTCACCGACCCGCTGGCCACCATCGGCCGCGCGCTCGGCGCGCAACTGGATCTGCCGGTGCTGGTGCACCGCTGGGGCATCGACCCCACCGGCGGTCCCTTCACCGACCGCACCGCCGCACTCGCCGAGGAGGCGGGCACTCGGCTGGCCGACCCGGTCGCCGTGCTCGACATCTGCCCGCCGCGGCTGCAAGCGCCCGATGCCGCGCCGAGCATCCGGCTGGGCTACGTCCCGTTCAACGGCACCGGCGTGCTGCCGCCGTGGCACCGCAACGAGCACGGCCGCAAACGGATCGCGGTCTGCATGGGCGGCAGCACGCTCGGCCTGACCGGTCCCCGGCCGCTGGAGTCCGTGCTCGCCGCGCTGGCCGCCGTCGACGACGCCGAGGTCGTCGTCGCGCTCTCGGCACCGGACCGGGCCACGGTCGGCGAACTGCCCGACCATGTCCGTGTCGTGGAAGAGGTTCCGCTGAACCTATTCCTGCCGGGCTGCGATCTGCTCGTGCATCACGGCGGCTCGACCACCGGCCTCACCGCAGGCTGGTTCGGCCTGCCGCAGTTGGTGCTGCCACAGATGTTCGACCAGTTCGATTACGCCAGGGGCCTGGTGCGCAGCGGGGCCGGGCTGACCGCAGAGACCGCTGCCGGGCAAGGCGACGTCGAGGCGCTCACCACCGCGATCCGCACGCTGCTGCGGGAGCCGCGTTTCCGCGCCGCCGCCGAACAGATCGGCGCCGACCTGCGCGCCGCGCCCGCACCGGGCGATGTGGTGTCCCAGGTTGTTCCGCTGCTGGCCGAGCACGCCGGAGCAGCGACCAGATAGACCGACCGCGCGGCCCGAACCGGGCGGCGCGGGAACCGAAAGCCGTAGGTTGCAGATGATATCCAGGACATGGACCAGGTTCCGTGGTTCGCTCGACTACTACGCCGCGATGTACGCGGTGTTCGTGGTCGGCATTCTCGTCCCCGTCGTGATGATCGTGCTCGCGCTCACCGGCCTACCGGGCCCCGTGACCGCCGTGCTCGGCATCGTGTGCGCGGCGGTGCTGTTCGTGCTGTTCGTGCCGAGGGTGCCCGACGAGTGGCGGGAGGTGGTGCGCAGCAAACCGATCGTGGTGCGGGTGCTGTGGAGCCTGGTGATCGTGCTCGTCGTCGCGGTCCTGGCCCGGTTGACGCAGTTCATCCTCGACGCCGACAACGTGGACGCCTCGCTGTCGGCCGACGACGACTTCCTGGTCAAGAAGACCCACCTGTCCGGCTACATCAGCGGCGCGCTCATGGCCGAACATGACCCGGCCGGTCTCTACGACCGTCACCGCTACGAGTCGCCCCAGGCGGATTCGATCCTGCCCGCGGTGACACCGCAGGATCGCGACGCCTACCTCTACCCGCCGCCGTTCCTGCTGCTGCCGCGATTGCTGCTGCTGTTCAGCCACGACTTCGCCACGCTGCGGGCGCTGTACTACTCGCTGTACGTGGCGATCGTGCTGGTGGCCATGTTCGCCATCGCCCGCTGGATCGGCGGCAGGCAGGGCGGGGTGCTGGCGGCGCTGACCCCGGTGGTGTGGATCAGCCTGCCGACGCTGGCGACCATGCAGATCGGCAACGTCCACGTGCTGGTGCTGTATGTCGGCGGTGCGGGCGCGATGGCGCTTTTCCATCTGCGGCGCAACATCTTCGGCGGCGCGGCGCTGGCGTTCGCGATCGTCGCCAAGGTGTCCCCGGCGATTCTGCTGGTCTATCTGCTGGTCCAGCGGCGCTGGCGGCCCGCGGCCTGGACGGCCGTGTTCGGCGGCCTGTATTCACTGGCGACGTTGGCGATCTTCGGTTGGGAGCCGTGGCGGCAGTTCTTGTCCGACGGCACCTGGAAGCGGCTGGCCAGCGGGGAGTTCCACCAGTTCGTGCTGGTCGAACGCGCCAATCAGCTGGTCAACTATTCGCCGTTCGGGCTGCCCTACAAGGCGAACATCATGGGCTGGGACATCGGCGATCCTGTCGGTCCCGCTCGCCTGATCACCAACGTCTACACCTTGCTGCTGCTGATCCTGGTGGCGGTCACCGCGGTGCGCATCCACCGGCGGCTGTCGGCGGGGGCCGAAGGGCCGCGGGTGCGCGCCGAGCAGCTGGCCATCTGGCTGGCGGTGCTGACGCTGGCGTCGTTCCGCGCGCCGTTCGGGCCGTGGGTGTACATCGCGGTGGGCGCGGTGTGGATGCTGGCGGTGTACGCGGGGCTGATGCGCGGCGGCAAACGCACCGTCGCCCTGCTGACGGTGGCCTGGCTGATCATCGCGGTCTACAACGAGAACGTCTACTTCACGCTGGTGGCGCAGACGATCATCTACGTGGCCTGCTTCTTCGTGGCCTGGCGGGCGAGCGCGGGCACCGAGCCGGAAGCAACGCCGCCGCAAGAGGACTCCCCGCGAACGGAACGGGTCTCCGCGGCATGAGCACCTATTGCGTGATCGGCGCGGGTGCGGCCGGTCTGGCGACCGCACGCGAATTCGCCGCGCACGGCTTGGATTTCGAGGTGCTGGAAGCGGCCGACGGTATCGGCGGGATCTGGGACGCCCGGCGCCCGGACTCGCCGGTCAGCCGCAACACGCACGTGATCGCTTCCAAAGGGGTGCAGGCGTTTTCGGGGTTCCCGATGCCCAATGACTATCCCGACTATCCCGGGCACGAACTCGTGCTGCGCTACCTCAACGCCTACGCCGACGCTTTCGAGCTGTGGCCGCGCATCCGGTTCAACACCGCGGTGCGGCACGTCGAGCCCGGCGATGACGGCTGGTCGGTGACGCTGGCCGACGGATCCGAGCGACGCTACGCGGGAGTCGTCATCGCCACCGGCCACGACCGCACCCCGCGCCGCATCGACATCCCCGGCTCGGGCACGGTGCCGGTGCTGCATTCGAGCGAGTACCGCGATCCCGAACAGGTGCTCGGCAAGCGGGTGCTGGTGATCGGGGCCGGGCAGTCGGCGGCCGACATCCTGTCCGACTGCGCGGTCAACGCCGCGCTGACCCTGCACAGCAGCAGGCGCGGGTTCTACTGCATGCCCAAGTACATGCTGGGCCGCCCGACCGACAGCATGCTGCAGGGCCGGATGTGGCGGCCGCTGCGCAAGCGGGCCTTCGAGCGGCTGTTCTCCTATCTGCGCGGCCGCTCTCGCTCGTTTGGGCTGCCGGTGCCCGATTTCGCCGAGGGCATCGTCATCCCGATGCTCGGCGACCAGTTGCACCACTACTACACACACGGCGACATCACACCCAAACCCGACGTCACATCGATCGACGACGACCGGGTGACGTTCGCCGACGGCACCGAGGAGAAGGTCGACCTGGTGGTGCTGGCCACCGGGTTCGTGCCGAACTACCCCGTCGTCGACCGAACTCTGTTGAACTGGGCCGACGGCAGCCTGCGACCGGGTTTGTATCTCAACATCTTTCCGCCGCACACCCGCGACTTGTTCGTGATCGGGATGGTGCGCCCGATCGGCTCGCACTGGGACGTCTACGAGAAGCAGGCCGAGTTGGTCGCCGAATATCTGCGCGCCAAGGCGAACGACCCGGTGCGGGTCGAGCGTTTCGACCGCGCCACCCAGGGCCGCCAGCCCGACCTGTACGCCGGGCTGCGGCTCTATCACGCCGACCAGTACCCGCTGGTGGTGGAGAAACAGGACTACGTGAACCAGCTGCGCAAGCACGCCAAGCTCTTGAAGTGAAAGGTCGGACCATGAAAGCACCCGGGCCCGGTCTGGTGGAAACCGGACGCATGCTGCCGAAACTGGCGAAGAACCCGCTGACGACGGTGGGCGCGTTGCTGGACGGCTACGGCGACGTCGTGCGGGTCAAGGCGGGCCCGATGCTGGTCTACCTCGTCGCGGATCCGGCGATGACCGAGTACGTCCTCAAGGACAACTACACCAACTATCGCAAGAGCCCGATCTACGACGAGTTCAGCATCCTGCTCGGCGACGGGCAGCTGACCACCAACAACCTGGAGTACTGGCGTAGACAGCGCAAACTCATCTCCCCGGCGTTCTCCCACTCGCACGTCAAGGGTTTCGCCGACGACATCACCGACAGCGCCGCGGCGATGCTCGACAGCTGGGACGCCGCGGCCGGAGAATTCCGCGACATCTACGACGACTACGTCAAGCTGCTGCTCGCGGTGACCGGCCGGATCCTGTTCGGCATCGACCTGTCCACCGACACCACACAGGTGACCGACGCGATGCGCGCGGCGTTCGCGCTCATCATGAAGCGGGTGAACGCGCCGGTGAAGCTACCGCAGTCGTTCCCGACGCCGGAGGCCCGCCGGGTCGCGCGCAAGGTCGGCGAACTCGACGACGTGGTGCGCCATCTCATCGACGAACGCCGCCGCGGCGGCGACACCAGCGACGTGCTCACCGCGCTGGTGCGCGCTCGCGACGAGGGCGGGCAGGGCATGCGGGAGGAGGACTTGCTCAACGAGATCAAGACCTTGCTGGTGGCCGGTCACGAGTCACCGGCCAACGCGCTGTCGTGGGCGTGTTACCTGCTGGCCACCCATCCCGAGATCCAAGAGCGACTGGCCGAGGAGGTCCGCTCCGTGATCGGCGACCGCACGCCCACCTTCGCCGATCTGGGACAGCTCAGCTACTGCCGCATGGTGATCGAGGAGACGATGCGGCTGTATCCGCCCGCCTGGATCGTCGAACGCACGCCGATCGCCGATGACGAGATCGGTGGCTACCACGTGCCCGCGGGCGCGCGGGTCACGTTGTGCATGTACTACGTCCACCGCGACAAACGTCTGTGGGACGACCCGGAGCAGTTCCGTCCGGAGCGTTTCGCCGACGCCGCCGTGGCCGAACGGCACAAGTTCGCGTTCTTCCCGTTCTCCGGCGGCCCCCGCATCTGCCTGGGCAAGGACATGTCGATGACGGAGATGGTGCTGATCCTGGCCATGACGGTGCAGCGTTTCCGCCTCGAACTCGACGACACCCACCCGGTGGTGCCGCTGGCTTCGGTGAACCTGCGCCCGGAGTTCGGCATCCGCATCCGCCCGGTCCGCCGCGTCACCGAACCCGCGACGACCTGACCTCCCGCCGTGGCCGCACACTTCAGGAGCTTCGAGCATGCCTGACGGGGTGCCAGTAAGAATCGTGTCACCTGGTACCTGAAGCGTTGCTGCCCACTAGTGCGCACACGCCCGGATCCGATGGATCAACGTCCGGGGGCCGCAACGAACTGGTGACTGTGTTCGCGGAGGAACTCGGCGAACGTCTGCGGCGAACGGCCGATGGCCTCGGTGGGTGCGGTGGTATCGACCGGCGGGGCCGAGGGCAGCTGGGAGAACACCGCGCCGATGGCCGAAATGTGCTGCGCCATGGCTGGATTGATGGATGGTTCGGTGCCGTTGTGTGCGAGGGCTTCCAGTTCGCGCTGCCATTGACCGGCAGGGATGGAGGTGTATCGGACCGGTGTTCCCGTTTCGGCACCGATGAGAGCGGCGATCTCGGCGTGGCTGTGCACGGTCGCCCCCTGCGGGTAGAGCGTGGTGCCGCGAGCGTATCGCGCCGGGTCGGTCAGCGCCGCCACGGCGAGATCGGCGGCGTCGAGACCGCTGATCCACGGCACCGCCGCATCGCCGAAACTGTTGGCGAAGCTGCGGGTCTGGCGGATGGATCCGGCGTGCAACAGCACGATGTTCTCGTAGAACAGGGCCTTGATCCGTAAGATCGTCGGTTCCAGTCCCGCCCAGGACAGCACCTGTTCAGCGGCCCATTGCGCGCGTCCCAGCCCACTGGGGTTGTCGGAGGCCGAGACCGCCATGGACATCACGACCAGCCGCGGCGTGGTCTCGGCATGCCGGATCGCGGAGGCGAGATTGGCGGCGGCCTGCACGATGCCGGGAGCGACCGGATAGGTGAAATACACGGTGTCCACGTCCCGCACGGCCGCATCCAGCGTCCGGCGATCCAGCAGATCGCCCACGACGATTTGCGCGCCGAGAGCGCGGAGGCGTTGTGCGCGTTCGTCATCCGCGCGGACCAGCACGCGGACCCCGTGGTCGTGTTCACGAAGACGCCGCACGACATGTGAGCCGGTGCCGCCGTGTCGTCCGCCCGCACCAATGACGAGCGTGGTGGTTCGGGGGCTGTCGGGGGAGAAAGTCACAAGTGCGCCTTCCGATCGTTCACCAGGGTGAGATGTGGCAGCTCGTGGTCCGGCTGCGACGCCCACGCTAGAACCGGTAACTACTATTATGCAAGTTACTGTAGGGTTACTGTGGATGGCGAAAGGATCAGCAGGTGCGGCGAACGAGTTTCCAGGCGATGGGGTGCCCGATTGCGGGCGCTCTGGAGTATGTCGGCGACTGGTGGACGCTGCTGATCGTGCGCGACGCGCTGGACGGGTTCACCAGATTCGACGAGTTCGAACGCAACCTCGGCATCGCCCCGAATATGCTGACCAGGAGATTGCGCACTTTGGTCGAATCCGGGCTGCTCGAACGCAGGCGCTACAGCCAGTCCCCGCCCCGCTACGAGTACGTCATCACCGACAAGGGGCGAGACCTCTCTCCGGTCCTCGTCGCCCTGTACGCCTGGGGCCGCAAACACACGGGATCGGATGCGCCGAGCGTGGTCCTCACCGATCGGGACACCGGGGAGGAGGTCATGCCCGGCCTCGTGGACCAGCACAGCGGACGCCCCCTCTCGGCCGTCGACCTCGCCTTCCTCGCCGGCCCAGGGGCCGACGGTTTCATGCGTGAACGTCTCGACCCCGAGTTGCGGGAGGCGCGGCGCCGACGCGGCGCCAACTAAGTGCACGTCTCCTTTGACGGACTGATGCCGGACGGAAAAACCGCGCGGAGCAACGGCCTGATGTGCCGAGCCGCGACAGCCGCGGCTACCGCAACTCGATGCAGTTCGGCCCTTCGGACGCGTTCGAAGCCAGGACAGATCGGGATTCGCCTGGTCCGTCCGCGTTGCCCATCACCACGGAGGCACGCGCCGCGGCAATGAGCGAGGCCGTTCGGAGCAGGCTGCATTGTGTTGGTGCAGGTCAGGGCTCGAGCACGATCTTGCCGTGGGTGTGGCGGCGTTCGAGTTCGGTGTAGGCCTGGCGGACCTGCGCCAACGGGTAGACGTTCGCGATCGGGACTTCGAGGTGTCCGTCGGCGATCAGGGCGGCCAATTCGGCGAGCACCTCGGCGCCGGGCCTGGCGTCGGTTCCGGGTTCGGTTTTGACTCCGTACTTCGCGGCTGCCGCGAAATCGGCGATGGTGTCGATCCGTTCGACCGAGACGCCGAGAGCCAGGGCCAGTTCGACGTAGCCGCCGCCGTGGGTGTCGATGAAGGCATCGACGCCGCCCGGTGCGGCGGTCTCGATCCGTTCGGCGACGCCGGCTCCGTAGGCTACCGGAATCACGCCGTGGCTTTGCAGCCATTCGTGGTTGCGCTCGCTCGCCAGGCCGATGACGGTGGCTCCGGCACGGCGAGCGAGCTGTACGGCGAGCGAGCCGACTCCGCCGGCCGCCGCGGATACCACAACGGCCTCACCCTGCTCGAGCTGTACGGAATGCACTGCCCGCCAGGCGGTCACGCCGGCGACGTAGAGGCCGCCCGCCACCTCCCATGAGACGTTGCGCGGTTTGGGTGTGAGGTTGTCGACGTCGACCAGGACCAGCTCGGCCTGGGCGGCCCTCTTCTCGGAGAACCCGATCACCTCGTCGCCGACCGAGAATCGGTCGACTCCGGCGCCGACCTCGGCGACAACCCCAGCGAGGTCGCTGCCCTGCCCGGACGGAAATGTCGAGGGAAAGATGTCGGCCATCGCGCCGGTACGGATGGCCGCCTCACCGGGATTGATGCCTGCCGCCCTTACCTGCACGAGGACCTGCCCGTCCTCGGGTACGGGCCGGTCGACGTCGTCGACCCGCAAGACCTCGATTCCGCCGAACTCGTCGTATCTGACTGCCTTTGTCATGGTCTTGCTTCTCCCTCGGCGCGCGGCGCGCAGCTGACGTCGAGAACGGGAACGGGCGGCAACGGTGTTCTTGTCACCAGGGCACTGTTCCGGCGTCGTCGAAGAATCCGCCGGTCGGTCCGTCGTCGGGCAGGGTCGCGAGGTGAATCGCGATGGCCGCGCCCTGTTGCGGTGTGCGGACGCCGCGAAAGCCGTTGAGGTCGGTGGCGGTGAAGCCGGGGCAGCCGGAGTTGATCAGGATTTTGGTGTCGCTGAGTTCCTTGACGTATTGGATCGTGAGGGCGTTGAGGAAGGTCTTCGACGCCAAGTAGGCGGCGGGAACCGGGCCCATGTCGATGCCGGGTGTGGTTTGCAGGGCGAGCGAGCCGACGCTGCTGGACATGTTGACGATTCGCGGTGTGGCCGAGGCGCGCAGCATCGGCAGCATCGCGTTGGTGACCCGAATGACCCCGATCACGTTGGTTTCCACGACGATTCGCACGGTCGCGGGATCGACGGTGGTCGGTGTCTGCGGCAGGTCGCCGGTGATCGCGGCGTTGTTGACCAGGACGTCGAGCCCGCCGGCCTGGTCAGCGATCATTTCGGCCGCGGCGGCCACACTCGCGTCGTCGGTCACGTCGAGCGGCACACCGAACGCATCGGTCCCGGCCGCGCGCAGCTTCTCCACCGCGGTGTCGCGGCGTTGCCGATCCCGCGCGCCCACACCGATTCGCCAGCCGAGCGCGCCCAGGCCGGCGGCGATCTCGTATCCGATTCCCTTGTTCGCGCCGGTCACCAGCGCGATCGTCTGTTCACTCACACCGTCGATCCTGCTGCGGTTGCGGGTGCGGCGTCCAAGACCGGTCGGGTTTGCGTCGATACCGCACGGGTATCGGTCGAGGTCATCGCCGGTTACCATGGCCTGGTGGAGACGCGGGAGATGCGATATTTCGTCGCCGTCGCCGAGGAGTTGCACTTCGGGCGGGCGGCACAACGGCTCTCCATGGCGCAACCACCACTCTCGCGAGCCATCCAGCAGCTCGAGCGGCGGCTCGGAGTCGTTCTGCTGCACCGCACCGCTCGCGCCATCGCCTTGACCGAGGCCGGGACGGTGCTGCTGCGCGAGGCCCGGACCGCGCTCGACGCGGTCGAAGCCGCCGAGCGCCGCACCCGCCGCGCCGCGGCCGACCAGCCGGGTGTGGTGCTGGTCACCAAGGCCGGTGCGTCCAGGGAACTGTTGTCGAAGCTGCTGGACGCCTACGCCGCCGAACCGGGCGCCGTGGCCGTCGAGGTGATGCTGTGCGGGCCCGGCGAACCGGAAAGCCTGCTGCGCAACGGGCGTGCCGACGTTGCGCTGCTCCACCGGCCCTACGACACGACAGCCGGATTCGACACCGAGGATCTGCATACTGAACAGCAGGTGGTGGTCCTGCCCGCGGGTCATCCCCTCGCCGACCGGGCGCATCTGTCGTTCGCCGAGCTCAACGCCCAGACGGATCTGCCTCTGCCGCGCTGGCCGCGACGGGATGGAAGTTATCCGGACGGCCCCGGCCCGCGGGTGCGCGACCATACCCAACTGCTCCAACTGATCGCGCTCGGACTGGCCTGCGCGGTCGTGCCCGAGTCGCTGCGAACTCAGCTACGCGACGATCATGCCGTGGTGGCGGTGCCGGACGCACCGGTGGTCACGACCGTCATCGCCTGGCCGCCACACAGCAGATCCAAAGCCGTTGCCGACCTCGTCCGCACCGCGACACGCCTCTGATCGGCACCACTGTTCGCCGACCGCACCGAGTTCACCGCCACCACAGGCGCCTCCACCGGCCGGTCGACAGCCACCGCGACCGTGACACCTTCGGCGACACATCGGTGACCGGCAACCCGTCCAGCTGTGCGCACCGTTGCGGCGCGAGTTCATGCGCCAGCCGGTCATAGGTTTCCCGCTGCGCCTGCTCGGGGTCCCGGTAGAACTCGCGCGAAAAACAACGACAATGGCTTGACCAGCACCGATGTCGTGTTGTCTGGTTCGGGCTGCGGGGTGTGCTGGGCTGGTGGTCGGCTTGGCTGCCGTTGAGGTTCCCCGCGAGAAGGCCCTCGACTTCGGCGCGGAAAGTCGCGCTCATGAAACTGCCGTGTACGGGGAGCTGGATCCGGTGCTACCCGCCCGACGACTGGCGCAGTGCACTCATTCCGGATGTGCGCTATTCCCTGCAGGCGTGGAGCCGGCATCGACCCGCAGCGGCGGAAGGGGGTGCCAGGTCGCCGGCACCTGCCGCATGAGTAAGGCGCAGTCGAGCACCGCGCTGCCTGGCGGGAACCGGTCCCGGTCGTCGAAGACCGTAGACCGAACCGATTGGATATCGACCGGCTCGACTTGCCATGCGTCCGTCTGGAGTTCGAGCCCATCAAGGCATTGACCGCTACGCGTGGCCGAGAATCCGGCCGAGCCACGCCGAAAGAAGTCCGATGCCTGCGCCAGATCGGCGAACAGTTCACTTCCTTGGAACCGCTCGGTGGTCCGGACGTCCACGCTCACGGAGACCATCTTGTCCTGACTGGTGAAGGCCACATGCACGTCCTGCGCTGTTTCCCGCACGTCGAATCGCGCCAAACTGTGCTTACCCGGAAACAGTCGGCCACCGGCAAGGACATTGATCGCCGAACCGCTGTCGCGGCGCGGGATGTACACACCGGTCGAGCGTCCCTGCGGACCATCCCACTCCACCGCGATGCGATGTGCCGCGTTTTCGCTGCGCAGCCCGACCCAGCCGGATAGCCGACTGGGCCGGAGCTGTCCGAGGCGGATCAGGCAGATGCCGGCAACCGCCCAACCGCCAACCAATTGAGGTCGCATCGGCGGCGGCACCAAGCTCGCGGCGGCGTCAGGGTCGACTCGGTAATTGACCAGAAGGCGTCGCTCGACGACGCTGGACAGCCGCGGAGGTCTCATCAGGTTCCCCTGTTCTTGGTGGTTCGCAGTCTGCGCTGCCTGACGATGACCTGCTCCGGGCAGATCGCGCTGAGGAACCTGCCGACACACAGCGCCAGTCGTTCCTCGACAAGCGAGTAGAAGATTCGATTGGCGGCTCGTCGCTCTCGGACGAGCCCGGCTGCCTTGAGTACGCCCAGATGCCGGGAGATCGAGGGACCGCTGATCGGAAACCTCGCGGCGATATCACCCGCGGTCAACTCGCCGGAGCGGAGGTCCTCCAAGATCTGTCGACGCGTGGAGTCGGCCAGCGCGCGGAACACCCCGGCTTCCTCTTCAGGCCCGAACTCGGTCATGTTTACAATTTAGCACCATAGCTAAATAGCGAATAAAGAAGGCCATGGTGGCCGAATTCGTGGCCAATCTCGGCCACATGCGCACCCGCGAAGGCATGGCCAAGGCCCGCGCGAAGGGCCGCCTCGAGGGCAAGCAGCCCAAACTCCCTCTCACCGCCCGGAAAACGATCCACCTCAGCGGCCCCGCACCGCGCGTGTAGCCCTATCAATTCAGTTCGCGCGAGTTCTACCGGGACCCCTGCTCGCGGGCATGAGCCACGTGCTCCACCAGGACCGCCGGACCCGGCCCCCGCCGGCCCAGGTATTGCGCCACCAAGCGCAGGTGATCGGTGTGTGTCTGCGCTCGGCGGCCGTAGGAACCGATCGCGCTCGCATCGACGTTCAGCTCGGTAGCCAGCCGGGCCACCGCTACCGGCGGCGCCGTCGACACCTTGTCCGGCACGAACCCGAGCCGAGGCAGTGTGCACAGCGCAACAGCTGCGATTACTCCATCGGGTTCGGGCTATCGCAGATGTTCGAAGAATGTTCGCAGATCAGCTGCCAGTTGAGCCGGCGCCTCCATGGCCGGGAAGTGCAGGCCGTGCTCGAATTCGGTCCAGTGCGCGTCCGGCGGCGCCGGGACTACCTTGCGCACGGTCTCGTCCGCACTGAACACCGCGAAGCCCTGCGGTACCGCGGGCGCGCCCCAATCCGAGGAGTGCGCTTGGTCATAGAGGGTGTGCGCCGCGGTGATGCCCGCTCCGGTGAACCAGTAAAGGCTGACGGTCGTGAGCAATTGGTCGCGATCGATCGGCAAGTCGGTCCATTCCTCGAACTTCTCGGCGATCCACGCCAGCTGCAGTAGCGGCGAATCGACGAGACCGTAACCGATGGTCTGCGGTCGGCTCTGCTGGATCGACAAGTATCCGGAACCCTCCTTGCGGAACGCGTCCATGCGCTCGAGGATCAGCTTGTCGACCGGGTCGTCGGCATCGAGGCGCTCGGCCATTCCGGGAAGGAACGTCGCCACATTGGCGGCGGTCAGCGGATCGGTAACGACGTGGACGCCGATGACATGCTCGCTGTCGCGGGCGCCGACCAGGCCGGATATGCCTGCGCCGACGTCGCCGCCGTGAACCCCGTAGCGCTGGTAGCCCAGCCTGCGCATCAGCTCGATCCACGCGTCCGCGGTGCGGCCCATCGCCCAGCCGGTCGCGCTGAGCGGAGTGGAGAAGGCATAACCGGGCAACGACGGCGCGACCACATGGAACGCAGGCCCCTCGGCCGGGTCGACCAAAGGCTCGATGAGGTGGAGGAATTCGGCGACCGAGCTGGGATAGCCATGGGTGATCAGCAGTGGCGTCGCGTCCGCTCGGCCGGAGCGGACGTGCAGGAAATGAATGCGCTGGCCGTCGATCTCGGTCGTGAACTGCGGATAGGAATTGAGCGCGGCTTCCTGCGCACGCCAGTCGTAGCCGGTGCGCCAATATTCGGCCAGCTCCTTCAGGTAGAGCTGCGGTATGCCGCGGTTCCAGCCGGCATCGGGCAACTCGGCCGGCCAGCGGGCATCGGCGAGCCGATGGTGCAGGTAATCGAGATCGGACTGCGCGATGTGGATGCGAAAGGGCTGGATTGCGTCACTCATTGGGATTCTCTCTGTCGGCTCGGGCGAGCGTTTCGCGCCGGTGAAACATAAGGTAGTTGCCATTGCGGAAAGGTTGGTTCCTCAATTCGGGAGAAGATCGATCAATGTTCGAAACCTCGGCACGACTGCTTCGTCTGCTTTCCTTGCTGCAAGCGCGCCGCGACTGGACCGGACCCGAGTTGGCCGCTCGACTGGAGGTCACCGTGCGCACCGTCCGCAACGACGTCGACCGCCTGCGACGGCTCGGCTATCCAGTCGAGGCTCGGCCGGGTGTCGACGGTGGATACCGGCTGGGTGTCGGAGGTGCGCTGCCGCCGCTGCTGCTCGACGACGACGAAGCGGTCGCGATCGCGATCGGGATGCGCAGCGCCGCAGCCGGTTCCATCGCGGGCATCGAGGAGACCTCGTTGCGTGCACTGACGAAACTGCAACAGATATTGCCGTCGCGGCTACGCCGTCGCGTCGACGCCTTCGGGTCGCACACCCTCGCGCTTGCCCCGCGCGGCCCGCTCGTCGACCCGGATGTGCTGACCGTGATCGCCGACGCCTGCCGCGACCATGAACGACTGCGGTTCGACTACCAGACGCATTCGGGGGCCGCCGGTCGGCGTTCGGTGGAGCCCTATCGCCTGATCAACGATCGACAACGCTGGTATTTGATGGCCTGGGACCTCGACCGCGTCGACTGGCGGACCTTTCGCGTCGACAGGATGCGGCCCCGCACACCGACCGGCCCCCGCTTTACGCCGCGGCCACTGCCGCCAGACCATGAGATCACCGCACGAGTCGCCCGCGGAATCGGCGAGTCGACGTGGCGCTTCCGCGCCAGGGTGATCGTGCACGCGCCCGCGAATCACGTGCGCAGCCGACTCCCGATTCCCGTCGACGTCGAGCCGTTGAGCGAGGACCGGTGCGCGTTCGAACCCGGCTCCGACCATCCGGAAATGCTGGCGCTCTACCTCGGGCTGCTTGGCGCCGACTTCGAGATCGTGGACTCACCCGAACTGGTGCGGACCCTGCGGACGATCAGCGAGCGCTACCAGCGCGCGCTCGCCCCGTCGTCGGGTCGACGTCGTTGGTCGCCACCGACGGGCGGGGCCTTGTGATGTGGCGCCGAGGTCATGGAGTGGTGCGGTAGCGGCCCGGGGTGGTGCCGACGAGGTTGGTGAAAGCGGCGATGAAGCTGCTGGGGTTCGCCCAGCCGCAGGCGTGGGCGACGCGGGTGGTGTCGTGGCCGTCGGCGAGCAGGACGAGTGCGTGGTAGACGCGGAGCTGGGTGCGCCACTCGTAGAAGGTCATGCCGAGTTCGTTGTGGAACAGGCGGCTGAGGCTGCGGGCACTGGCTCCGATCGTGCGCCCGAGTTCGGCCAGTGACGTGTTGTCCGCGGGGTTCTCGGAGAGGATCCGCGCAATCGCTTGCAACCGGTCGTCATCGGGTTTCGGCAGCACGAGTGGCTGTTCGTGTGCTTCCTGGAGTTCATCGACGAGGACGCGGCGAAGGCGAGCCCGCGCGGCGCGGTCGTGGTCGCGTGGGCTCGTGAGGGTGAGCAAGATTTCGCGGGCGAGGCCGGAAGCCAGGAACACGGCGGGACGGTCCGGCACGAGCCGCGCCTGGGATGGGGGTAGGAAGACGATCCGCATGTCGGTGTCGCCGTGCGCCCGATGGTAGTGCGTGAACTCGGCAGGGGTCCACGCGATTCGATTGGCCGGAACGATCGATGTGCCCTGTTCGGTGTGCACGGACAGGACGCCGCGAGCCGCGTAGACCAGGTGTCCACGCGGATGGGAGTGCACCGAGCTCGTTCCCCCCGACGGCCACAGGTGCACCCCTCCGGACGGCCACAGTTGGGATGTCGGGCCGAGCCGGGGAAGTTGGCGGCCAACGGGCATGGGTTGGCATTCTATCGGTAGACGGCCACACGATCGGCTGGCGACAGTGGACGCATGCGCAATGACCTCCATTCAGCCAGCACCGCCGCCCCGATGCGGTGTGAGACGACGAGTACGACGATGCGAGCGGCCGTCTGTGTACGGGCGGGTGACCCGGAGGTACTGGAGATCCGTGAGCTACCGGTACCAGCGATTCGGGAGGGCTGGAGCCTGGTGCGGGTGAAGGGCGCGGGCTTGAACCGATCGGAGCTGCGAACCCGTCAGGGACATTCCCCGAACGTCCGGTTCCCCCGTGTGCTCGGGATCGAATGTGTGGGAATCGTGGCAGCCTCGACCGATCCCATGTTGCCGGTCGGCGCGACCGTCGCGGCGGTGATGGGGGAGATGGGCCGGGAGTTCGACGGCGGCTACGCGCAGTACGCGTTGTTGCCGAATTCGCTGCTGATGCCGGTCACCACCAGGTTGCCGTGGGAGGTCTTGGCCGCACTGCCCGAGACATACTTGACCGCGCAGGGCTCACTCGACGCATTGGGCATCGTGGCGGATAGCCAGGGGCGGTTGCTGATTCGCGGTGGGACATCGTCGGTGGGTATGGCGGCAGCGTCGATCGCGTCCGGCCGCGGCGTCGAGATCGCTGCCACGACCCGACGGCACGACAAGATCGACGCGCTGACCGCGATCGGCGTCGACCACGTACTCGTCGACGACGGCGGGTCGCTGGCGGCCGGCGTGCAGGCGGTCTGGCCCGAAGGGCCCGACTACGTGCTGGATCTCGTCGGAGCGCGCACGGCGGTGGACTCGCTGCGCCTGGTCCGCCGGGGCGGCACGGTATGTGTGGCGGGTTCGCTGAGTGGGTGGCTGATCTCGGACTTCGAACCGATAGCGATGATCCCGTCCGGAACCAAACTGACGGCTTTCCACAGCGACAACCTGAAGGGCAGCGCGGGCGCGGCCGTGCTGCAGCGCGTCGTCGACGAAGTCGAGGCCGGTGTCTATCGACCCAACCTCGACCGTGTCTTCGGTCTGGACGACATCGTCGCAGCCCATCGGTACATGGAGGACAACCGGGCCACCGGAAAGATCGTCGTGGTGCCCTGAGCGCTCTGCGGGCTCATGGCCGGTTCCTGGGACGCTTGTCAGCGAGCCAGCGCCTGGTCGCGGGGGACAGGGTGCACAGCAGCCCCGTACAGGAGAAAAACAGGAGCGTGCCAACGAAAACCAGGTCGCTGGTACGGCTGTCGCCACCCAGACCGGCTCCGGCTCCGACCAAGCCGACCAGCGTGAGGATCCCGGTACCCAGCGCCACGGCGATGCGGCCCGCTCGCTTGCGCCGGAACAGTGCGATCGAGCCGCCGAGCAGCACCAGTGCCATCGTGGTGGAGATCGCCATGGGGGCGAGAAGTTCGAGGGCGACCTCACGCAGCGTCTGGCGGTGACCGTATTCGATGTGCGGGGTCGTCAGCTCCATCACCCCGTTGGCGATGATCAGACAGAAGACCAGCCCGAAGCCGAACGCGACGACAGCGCCGATCCTGGGAACGACGCCGGATGGCCGGGCCGGATCGTGGATGGGCGTGAGCGGCTGCAGCGGCGGTAGGTGTTGGGCGCGCCACCGGGGCTCCGAAGGCTGGTTGAGCAGGGTCGGGGCCGAACGCGGCCACGGGTCGACCGCCGTGGCGGGGTGGGCCGAGCGTTGGTCGACGAAAGTCGGCGCGGGCGCCACGGCGGGAGCGTCGCCGCGCAGGGCCGCCGCCGCGGCCGCGGCGAAGTCGCCGCAGCTGGCGAATCGTTCGTCGCGGTGCTTGGCCAGGGCACGGGCGATCACCTCGTCGAGTCGTCGTGGCAACTCGGGGCGGGTTTCGCTGAGGCGCGGCACCGGCTTGGCGATGTGTCCGGCGACGATCTGACCGGGGTTGGTCGAGGGGAACGGTGGTTGCCCCGCCAGCATCGTGTAGAGGGTGCACCCGAGGGAGTATTGATCGGCGCGGTGATCGACCGGCTCACCGGACAGTTGCTCCGGCGAGGCGTAGGCGAGTGTGGCGGTGAACGTTCCGGTGGCGGTCAGTTTGGTATCGGCGTCGAGTATTCGCGCGATCCCGAAATCGGTGAGCAGAGCATGTGTTTCGCGACCGGCTTCCGGTTCGGCGATCAGGATGTTGGCCGGTTTGATGTCGCGATGCAGCACACCTCGGCTGTGGGCGTAGTCCAGCGCCTTCGCCGTATCGCCGACGATCCGCAGGACCTGTTCGGGGCGGGCGCTCCGGGGATCGAGCCGCGCAGCGTCGGTGCCACGGACGTACTGCATGGAAATCCACAGGTGCCCGTCCTCGGTGCCGCGGTCGTAGACGCCGACGATGCCCGGATGCTCCAGGCGCGCAACCACATTGGCTTCCTGTTCGAACCGCCTGCGCAGCTCCTCGTCCTCGGACACCGCGCGATTGAGCAGTTTGAGCGCCACCAGCCGCGGCAGGCGCGGGTGCCGCGCCAGATAGACGGTGCCCATACCGCCTTGCCCGAGCACGCCCTCGATCACGTAGCCGGCGAACGACTCGTGCTGCCTCAACACCTATGGCCCCCTTCTAGACCCGGCCACCCGGACCGCAGGCAGCATAACTCCTGGTTTCCGGGCCCGGCTTCGCGACGGGGACCTGCCGCACGGTCCGTGGCCGTCGCCGAAGGTCGACCGGTTCGAACCGATCGCGGCCAAGTATGCCGAGGAGTGGCCGCGCAGCGTATACCAGTTCTGCATCCGTCATCGGACCGCCCTGCGGCGAGGCTGGGGGCCGGCGGAAGCCGTCATCCTCTGAGTGAACATGTTCCAGATCGGCGACGCGATACCTGCGTTGGGAGGACCCGCAGGCCGCCCTGTACTGCCGATTCGTGCACTCCGCCTGTACGCGAGTCGACGATCTCAGCGGGCTGGCGACGGGCTGCGAATGTGACGGCTGTCACTTCGTGTCAGATCTGGACGGTGTGGCGTGTCTGGAGGGCATGACTGATTTCAATGCCATCACCAAAGTGGTTGTGATCGGCGGCGGTTACGCCGGTACCGTGGCGGCCAATCGGCTGCGGCTGCGGCGCGATGTCGAGATCACACTGGTCAATCCGCGTCCGCGGTTCGTCGAGCGCATGCGGTTGCACCAGTTCGTGGCCGGTACCCATGAGGCTGCCATCGACTACGACACACTGCTCGGCGCCGGGGTGCGGATGATCGTCGATCGTGCCATCCGCATCGATACCGCCGCCCGCCGGGTGGAACTGGGTTCGGGGCGCGCACTCGACTACGACTACGTGGTCTACGCGGTCGGCAGCACCGCCGCCGTGCCGGGGTCGGTGCCCGGTGCCACCGAATTCGCCTTCCCGATAGCCGAATTCGAACACGCCCAGCGGCTGCGCGCGGCGCTGGCGGACGTGCCGGTCCAGGCGCCGATTGTCGTCGTCGGCGGCGGGCTCACCGGCATCGAGACCGCCGCCGAACTCGTGGAGCAGGGCCGTACCGTGACACTGGTGGGTGGCGGTAAGTTGGCGGCGAACTTCTCGAATCCGGCCCGGCGATCGGTGGCGAAGTGGTTATCAGAGAATGGAGTCGAGGTGCGTGAGCAAGCGCGGGTGGGCGAGGTGCGACGCGACGGGGTCGTCCTGACCGACGGCGATGTGCTGCCCGGTGCGATCACGATCTGGACCGCCGGATTCGGGGTGCCCGAACTGGCGGCACGCAGTGGGCTGCGCACCGATGACCTGGGCCGGCTGCTGACCGACGAGACGTTGACCAGTCTCGATGACGAACGCATCGTCGCCGCAGGGGACGCGGTCGCGCCATCGGGCCGCCCACTGCGGATGAGCTGCTATGCCGCCCAACCCTTGGGCGCGCAGGCCGCCGACAATGTACTGGCCCGCATCGCCGGGGACGAACCTGCTGTGCTGGACGTGGCCTTCACCGCCTGCACCGTGGGTTTGGGTAGCCGCGCGGGTGCCATGCAATTCAGCCGTCGTGACGACACACCCGTGCCGATGTATCTCGGCGGGCGAACTGCCGGGTGGATCAAGGAACGGGTGGGTCTCGCGGGCCCGATCGGGACCATCCGCAAAGAAGCCCGCAAACCCGGCGCGATCCCGACCTTCCTGGGCTTGGGCAGGCGTAAGGATCTGAGCGCAGCCGAGCCGCAGGGAGTTCCGAAGCCGTGACCTCCACCGACGAGCACACCGAGCGTTTCGTTCACCTGCGACCGCTGCTGTTCACCATCGTCTACGAAATCCTGGGCTCCGCAACCGAAGCCGACGACGTGCTGCAGGACAGCTATCTACGGTGGCGGGGGGTGGACCTGGCCACGGTCCGGGATACGAAAGCTTATCTGGCCCAGCTCGTCACGCGGCAGGCATTGAATGCGTTGCGGGCCGGCGCCAGTCGTCGCGAGGAGTACGTCGGACCGTGGCTGCCCGAGCCGCTGCTGCTCACCGACGGTGACGCCTCGAGCGATGTGGTACTCACCGAATCGGTCTCGATGGGGATGCTGATCGTGCTGGAAACGCTCACCCCCACCGAGCGGGCGGTCTTCGTGCTGCGTGAGGTCTTTGGCTTCGACTACGACGAAATTGCCTCCGCGACAGGGAAATCCGTCGACGCCGTGCATCAGACCGCCCGCCGCGCCCGCAACCATGTCCATTCCCGGCGCAAGCGCTACGGCCCCGTCGACACCGTCCGAACCGCCGCGGTCACCGAACGCTTCATCACGGCCGCGACCACCGGGGACATGGAAGGCTTGCTGTCGCTGCTCGCGCCGGACATCACCTGGACCACTGACAGCGGCGGCAAGGTGACCGCACTGCCGGAGCTGGTCATGGTCGGCGCCGAACGAGTGGGCGCGATTCTCATGGCGGTCTTCAAATACGCTCAGCGGCGACCGGAAGTACGCATCGAGACAGTGAACTGCAACAGTCAACCGGCACTCGCGTGCTATATCGGCGACAAACTGGAAGCCGTCCTCGTGTTCGACATCGCCGACGACCAGATCGTCAGCGGCTACGGCATCCGCAACCCCGACAAACTGGCCGCTCTCGAAATCCCGCGCGCCATCAGCCGCACTGAAACGCCCACGGCGTAGTCCCGCCCCACCTGGTGCATCCCATAATGCCGGGGACGGTGTCGGTAGTGGTGTAGCTGAGGAGTGCGTCGATGTGTGGACGCAGGGCGCGCCAGGTGGACCAGGTCGTGGGATCTTCCCGCGAGGGCACCTGTCGGCACCCACGCGCACCACCCGAACCCACTGATCGGACCACTGGGAGGACGTCGCGCTGTCCCACCTCTCCGGCTGATCTCCCGCAGGCCGGACGAGAGTGCGATCGACCGCAGCGAAAGCGCGAATCGACTGCACCGCAGATGCTCTCGCTTGCGATTTCGGTTCAGCCGAGCAATTCCCGGCTCAATGCGAGCAGTTCAGCGGTCGACAGAGCTTCCTCCTGCACCGGCGGTCGCGGGTCCGCCGCCGACGCAGTGGGTTCCGGGGGCGCCGTCGCCGGGTTCGTGGGTTCGAGGCGGGCGTGGAGTTCGGCGGCCAACAGCTCCACGGTGGGGCAGCCCCAGATGACGGCGGCGGGGACCTCGATGCCGAGGCGGGCTCCGAGTCGGGCCGACAGTTCCACGGCGTGCACCGAGCCGATTCCGAGCTGTTCGAAGTTCTGCCGGGCGGCCACCCGGTCGGGCTCGATGCCGACGACTTCGGCCAGTTCGGTGGTGACCAGGGCGGCGAGCGCAGCGACGCCGGGCGCGGAGGAACGTGTGGGGTCACTCGACGCGATCGCCACGGGGCGCGCCGCCGAGTCGTCGATCATCGCAATGGAATCGACCGATTCGGCAGTTGTGCCCGACGCCGCGACCGCCGCGGACTGAGATCTTGCACTCGAAATGCCAGTAGTGGCAGCGATTTCGATGGGCACCGCGTCCCACGAGGGCGACCCGGGTGCCTCGCCGCGGGCCTGCGGGTCGGCCCAATGCCGTTCGCGCTGGAAGGGATAGGTGGGCAGCGAGACCGGGTGGCCCGCCGGGTTCACGGCAGTCCAGTCGGGTTCGATGCCACGCTCGAACAGCCTTCCCACCGCGTGCAGTAGGTCGCGGTGGTCCACTGTGCCGGGACGCAGAGCCGCCGCCAGCAGCAGATTCAGCGCCTCGTTGTCGTCTCCCTCGGTGTCCCCATCCCCGGCGAGGTAGGCGTCGAGGAATTCGACAACCTGGCCGACGTTGTCGGCGACCGTCGAAATTCGATGCTGGAAGGCGGTTCTCGTGGCAAGCGTGTGCGCGAGGTCGCTCAGGCGGATGTCCGGGTCGCGCACGAGACGCTCACGTAGCCGATGAGCGTGTTCCCGCAGCGCGGCTTCGGTGCGGGCGGACAGCACCACCAGCCGCTGCGAGACGCCAGCGTCATCGACCGGATCGTGCGCGGGTGCCGCTTCGGCGATGACGTGGGCGTTCGAGCCGCCGAAACCGAACGCGCTCACCGCGGCGCGCGCGGGGGCGTCGTGCCGCGGCCACGCCATCGCGGTGTCGGCCACGCGCACTCCCGTCGCGGCGGGATCGAATTCCGCGGGTGCGTGGTCGAAGTGGAGGCTGCGCGGGATCCGGCGATGCGACAGGGCGAGCGCGACTTTCACCAGTCCGGCCATGCCCGCGGCCGCTTCGGTGTGTCCGATATTGGTTTTGACCGAGCCGACGATCAGCGGTGCGCCGGGCGGCCTGCCGGTGCCGTAAACCTCTGCCAGTGCGGTCAATTCGGCGCGGTCACCGACGGCGGTGCCGGTGCCGTGCGCCTCGACGTAGTCGATCGTCGAGGCGTCCACACCCGCTCGCGCGCAGGCCCGCCGCAACAGCTGCCGTTGACCGTCGGCGCTGCTGGCGGGCATGGAGCGGTGCCTGCCGTTGTTGTTGGTGGCACTGCCCAGCAGGGTGCAGTAGACGCGGTCGCCGTCGCGCAACGCTTGTCGCAGCGGCTTGAGCACGACGACCGCACCGCCTTCGCCGCGCACGTAGCCGTCGGCGGAGGCGTCGAAGGTGTGTGACCGGCCGCGTGCGGACAGCACACCCAGCGCGGACAACCCGATCGCGGTCTCCGGTATCAGATTCAGTTGCACGCCACCGGCGACGGCCAGCGCGCTCTCACCCGTCCGCAACGCCTGGCAGGCCAGGTGCACCGCCACCAGCGATCCGGCGCAGGAGGCGTTCACGGTCATGCTGGGACCGTCGAAACCCAGGAAGTACGACACCCGGTTGGCGATCACACCCTCGACATCTCCGGTGCTGGTGAACGGGGTGATGGCGGTGGCGCCCCTGGCGAGTTTGACGGCGCGATAATCGTTGAATTTGTTGGCGAAATACACGCCGGTGTCCGGCACCCGGTCGGGCCGGATCGCCGCGTCTTCGAAGGCTTCCCAGGCCAATTCGAGCGCCAAGCGCTGCTGCGGATCCATATCGGCCGCCTCACGCGGGGTGATCCCGAAGAATTCGGCGTCGAAACCGGCGACATCCGCCACATACCCGCCCGCGACCGACACCGTCTTGCCCACTGCGGCACGATCGCGCCCGCGGTGGTCGCCGGACCAGCGGCCCGGCGGCGGCTCGTCGGCGATCGCGTCGGTCTCCTCGATCAGCAACCGCCACAACGCTTCCGGAGAGTCGGCGCCGCCGGCGAAGCGACAGCTCATGCCGATCACGGCGATCGGCTCCGCGCCGACGCGGTCCGGCCGAGAACCGTTGCGCCGCTTGGTCTTTTTCACGCTACTCACCTGCCCGCGATCCACCGACCGTGCACTCGCGCAACAGGCGGTGCGGTGAATCTGCCGATCTTGTTGTGGGGTCGGGACATGTGTCGGAGACTTTACCTGTGCTGTTTTCCGAACGCCCCGTTTTCGCCCGGGTGACGTCCGCGCTGGGGGGCGAGGCACGGCGTCGAGAACTATTCCGATTCGCTTCCGTCGGTGTCGCAGCGTTCACGCTGGACACCGCGGTGTTCCTGACCTTGAAGAGCACTGTGCTCGAGCCGCATCCGGTGACGGCGAAAGTGGTCGCTGTGCTGGCGGCGATCACGCTGTCATATGTGCTCAACAAGCAGTGGTCCTTCGACGAACGCGGTGGGCGGCGCGGTCATCACGAGGCCGCGCTGTTCTACCTGGTCAGCTTCCTTGCCGTCGCGATCAACACCGCGCCGCTGTGGGTGTCGCGGTACGTGCTGCATCTCGAGGTGCCCGAGGTCTCCCGCTTCACCCAGAACGTGGCCGACTTCGTGGCCGCCCAGTTGATCGGCACCGCGCTGGGGATGGTGTTCCGGTTCTGGGCCTTCGTGCGGGTGGTGTTCCCCGACAAGGTCCAGCCGCCTGATCCGGTGTGAGTTCCGATCACTCTGATGACAACCCTGTCGAAGGTGATCGCGCACCGTGCGGGCCGCATCGCCTCGCCGTGACACCCCGGCCGCGCGTTCGCCCCGCCGCGCGGGTGGTAGGAAAGGGAGCGTGTCCGCAACTGGCGAAGGATTAGACCCGAACAGAAACTCCCGCGCGGTGTCGGAAGTGGTGGAGCTGGTCAGCACGCTGATCCGCTTCGACACCTCCAACACCGGCGACCTGGCCACCACCAAAGGCGAGCGCGAGTGTGCGCAGTGGGTGGCCGACCAACTGCATCAAGCGGGGTATGTCACCGAGTACGTCGAGTCCGGCGCGGACGGGCGCGGCAACGTCTTCGCGCGACTGGAAGGCGCCGACCCGAGTCGCGGCGCGCTGATGATCCACGGGCATCTGGACGTGGTGCCCGCCGAGGCCGCGGACTGGAGCGTGCATCCGTTCTCCGGTGCGGTGCGCGACGGCTACGTGTGGGGCCGCGGCGCGGTCGACATGAAGGACATGGTCGGGATGGCGCTGGCGGTGGCCCGCCAGTTCAAGCTCGAGGGCACGGTGCCGCCGCGCGATCTGGTCTTCGCCTTCCTCGCCGACGAGGAGAACGGCGGCAAGTGGGGCTCGCAGTGGCTGGTGGACAACCGCCCCGATCTGTTCGACGGCGTCACCGAGGCGGTGGGGGAGGTCGGCGGGTTCTCGCTCACCGTGCCGCGGCCCGACGGCACCGAACGCAGGCTGTATCTGGTGGAGACCGCCGAGAAGGGCCTGGGGTGGATGCGATTGCGCGCCAAGTCCCGTGCGGGCCACGGCTCGTTCCTGCACGAGGACAACGCGGTCACCATCCTCGCCGAGGCGGTGGCGCGGCTGGGCAAGCACACCTTTCCCCTGGTGCTGTCGGATTCGGTGGCCGCGTTCCTGGCCGCCGTCGCCGAGGAGACGGGTCTGGAGTTCGATCCGGCCGGCCCCGACATCGAGGGCCAGCTGGCGAAGCTGGGCACCATCTCCCGCATCATCGGCGCCACCTTGCGCGACACGGCGAACCCCACCATGCTGCAGGCCGGGTACAAGGCCAACGTGATCCCGCAGACCGCCGAAGCGGTGGTGGACTGCCGTGTGATTCCCGGACGGCAGGCGGCCTTCGAGCGGGAGGTGGACGAGCTGATCGGCCCCGACGTCGAACGCGAGTGGATCACCAAGCTCGACGCCTACGAGACGACCTTCGACGGCGATCTGGTCGACGCGATGAACAACGCCGTGCTGGCGCACGACCCGCGCGGCCGCACGGTCCCCTACATGCTCTCCGCAGGCACGGACGCGAAGGCGTTCGCCCGCTTGGGTATTCGTTGCTTCGGTTTCGCGCCGTTGCAGCTGCCGCCGGAGCTGGACTTCACCGCCTTGTTCCACGGCGTCGACGAGCGGGTGCCGGTGGAGGCCCTCGAGTTCGGCACCCGCGTGCTGGAACACTTCCTTCTGCACAGCTGATCCGATCCGGAAGAGAGGTTTCATGACCTACAACCCCTACGACGCGCTGCCGAAGGTGCCGTCGTTCACCCTCACCTCCGACGACGTCACCGACGGGCAGTCGTTCAAGAACGAGCAGGTCAGCGGCATCTTCGGCGCGGGAGGCCAGGACATCTCCCCGCAGCTGTCCTGGTCGGGTTTCCCTGCGGAGACCAAGAGCTTCGCGGTGACGGTGTACGACCCCGACGCGCCCACCGCCTCCGGCTTCTGGCATTGGGTCGTCGCCGATATCCCCGTGAGCGCGACCTCCCTGCCCGCGGGCGCGGGCAGCGGCGAAGAGGGCGGCGCGATGCCGACCGGTTCGATCACTCTGCGCAACGACGGCGGCTTCCACGGCTTCGTCGGCGCGGCCCCTCCGCCCGGGCACGGCCCGCACCGCTACTTCATCGTCGTACACGCCGTCGACGTCGACAGCCTGGGCATCGATGAGACCGCCAGCCCCGCCTACCTGGGCTTCAACCTGTTCTCCCACACGCTGGCTCGTGCGACCCTGATCGCCACCTACGAGCAGAAGTAGGAACCGCAGCACGATCGTGGCCCTGAGCGAAACGCTCGGGGCCACGGTGCTTTTGTCGCCAGCTCGGCGCAGCTTGTGGAGCGGGAGCTCGCACGCGCGAATCGCCGTGTGGAGGCGAGAATCACCCCATGGACATCTCTGAAGCAGTTCGAGGCGCGCGTCTGCTCGCTGCCGATATCGAGAGGTCTCTCGGCTTTTCGGTCGAGGTCGGCACCGAATATGAAGAACAGTGGCATCGCTTCCACGAGCTTCCGTGGCCGAGCGATCCCGCCGCCAGCGCCCACGCGTTGCGGGCGACCGAGCGAGGCTGGCAGAGCATGACGAATCATGCCTATCTCGTACCGTATGGCGAACTCGGACCTGCGTGAACACACCTGCCCGGTCGGACTGGTCGGTCTTCCCAGTGGCGGTTCGTTTCTGTTGCGCTCCGGTTGCCCGGAGCCGATACGCTGCCGCTCGACTGCGCCCGAGTGGGGGCGCGATTGGATTGATGAGGGTACGAACGTGATCATTCGCACGGAAACCGCCTGGGTGCTCTTCTTCGCCGGGCTCATCTTCCTGTGGGCGCTGGTGCTCGGTGTGTGGAAGTGGCAGGGGATGACCACTTCGCCGGACGGCCTGGCCCACCCGTACGTCGACATCGCCCACCGGGCCGCGTTGCTGTATTCGTTCGCGACCGGATTGATCGCGTGGTTCGTCGAGCTGTCGGGCTGGCCGACCGCGGTGAACGCCGCCGCGGCGGGTGCGATCATCCTGTTGTTCGTGGTGACGATCGCGAACTACGTCCGGCTCGGACTGCAGCGCGAGACCGACAACCAGATGCGCAACCCGCCGCCGTCGATGCGTTTCGTCCTCGCCGCCTTGATCATGGGGGAGATCGGCGGATTCGCCGTGCTACTGGCCGGCTTCGCCGTCGAGCAATTGGGCTAGCCGGGCTGATCCGAGGGCGAACCTACGCCCAATGTCTTTGCTGCACAACTGATCAGGTGCATCCGATCCGCGTCGCGGATTCTGGGCATCAGCGATCGGTGCTGTCGATCGAGCTGTTCTTCGGCTGCCCGAGAGTTGATCAGTACGCCCACGAGCTGTTCAGTAGCCCCTGCGCCGCAGTGACGATGTCTGTAGCAAGCTGGGAAGGCGTGGCGGTTTGGTTGGCTTCCCAGTCGCTGTAGCGGTCGGTGAGCTCTAGCAGCGGGCGCAGCGATTGCGGCCGGTTGAGCTGCATCCAAGCCTGGGTCGCGATCAGTTCGGCACCGATCACGGGTGGCAGGTGGCCCTGTGTGATCTGACGAAGCCACCATCGAACCAGCAGGTGCCGGACATCGCGCTCATCGGTGGGAATCGTTGCCACGATGTCGAGTTCGTCCAGCACCTGGTCGAACAGTTCCTCGGCTCGGTCTTGCTCTGCTCGGGTGAGTCCGCCGAGCAGAGGCAGGGACTCGCTGTCGATATCGACAACCAGTGCGACGAGGGCGGCTTCGATGAGCTTTTCCGGTTCCACCGGGTGTCCGATGAGACGCTCCAGCGCCAGCATGCGCAGTCGTTCTACGGCCTGGTCGGGACTGACAGCGTAGGGATCAGACGGTGCGACGACCCTCAAGGTCGGCGGTCCGCCGCTGTCGCCGAGAAGGTAGTTCCAGAAGGGAACTGTTGCGTGGGCCAAGTCGAGGTCGCTGGCCTGTCCCAGAAATTCGTGCCGAAGATAGTCGGAAAGGTCCAGGCCGTAGTAGATCGCGTCGGTCTGGACAATCGACAGCACCGGGTGACCCCATTGCCCCGCGATGGCGGGCAGGAACCGATGACCGAACACAGGAACCAGCCGTGGCGCGGCCTCGAGCCCGCGGCGCGCGATCCCCAGACATCGGATCGGATCGGCGGGCTGGTCTCCCCATGCTGGGTGCCAGAAACCGTTGTGTTCAACGTCGAAAAGCACACCCTCGGCGGGTTGAGCGAGCCACGCACGCAAGACTTCCGTGTCGTCGCGTCGCCAGTCCGGCCAGCCTCGCCAGCCGGACTCACCAGGCTTGTCCACGGGGAGTCCGGCTGCCAGGAAGGCTCGGTGGTCGTCGGCGAATCGAAAGTTGTAGCGGGATTCGATGGTGTCGAATTCGCTGTCGGTCAGCCCCGGTGTGATCTCGGCCGGCAGCTGGCGCTGGAGCCGGCGGGCAGATTCGATCGACAGCCTGTCACGCCGGTGCTCATCCATGGCCGCTCGAACACACCGCTACCCCGCTCCGCCCGAACGGGTTCGTTCCGATCCTCACGCGACCTCATTGTCCTCGGCTCCTTTATCGAACCGCCCGCCAGGCACGGGAAGGCTGCACCCGATCGCGGGAAGGATCATGCCCGCCCCTCGCCGGCATCATGCGCCCCGCACGCGGTTGCTGCCCGCCGTGTAACGAACCAGCAGGGGTCAACGCCGGTGTCGAGATGTCGACCCGTGCAGGAAGATCGATGCCGCAAGACGACACCGCTGAAACTCGTTGCCGCACAATGCGAATAGCTATCGGTGGTTCTTAGCGCCGGATTCCGCGGACTTGGACCTCAACCCCCATACTCGACCGCATCGCGCATCGTGACACGAATCCGTTCGGAAAGACCTCCGACGAACAGGATCGGATAGTCGCCGAAATCGAGCCACTCCTGCGCTCGGCGGCGACTACGGAGATCGACAGTCGGAAACCGCTGGACGAGGTGGTGGATCCAACTGGCATCACTCGCCGGTCCACCGCCTCGAATTCGTCGCTGAACGAGCGAGTGCGCCACACCGTGTGCACTCCTGCGCGGAAACGCTGCTGCCTTCCAGCCGGCTGCTGCGCGGTCAGGCCGCGAGCAAAGATCTGGTGCGTTCGGCGAAGTCCGCGACCAAAGGATGTGGACCGAAAGCGACCATGCGCCGTTGGATGTCGTGCACGGCTTCCACTGAGCGAGAGGACTTGACCTTTCGGGCGAGATCCAGTGTCCGCACGCCGGTGGCGTGAGCGGCCTCGAGGTCGCGTCGTTGCAGGTGGGTGACCGCGAGCGCGGCGTGCGAGAGCGCTCCTCGCCGTGCTCGGTTCTGCGCACGGGCGTAGGCGATCGATCGGCGGGCGTGCGATGCGGCTTGTTCCGGCTGTCCCAGATCGCGAAACGCGTTCGCCCACTCACCGCAGATGTATGCCTGATCGATGAACAGAGCCCATTCGGGTTCACGATCGGGCTCGATGCGAGCGAACGCGTTTTCCGCGGCGTTGATCGCACGCGCGGCACCTGTCTTGTCACCGATGACGGCGAGCGAGCGGGCCTCCAAGGTCCACAAATCCGCGAGGCAAGCGGGCGCGTCCACCTTCGCCAGGCCTTGGCGGCCCGCCTGCGCGAGGCGTCGGCCTTCGTGCGGATGCCCGAGCAAGGTCGCCTGGTCGGCCAGTCCGGCGAGGACGTGCGCGCCGAGCGCGGGATCACGTGACTCTTCGGCCAAGCGCAACGCCTGGATCAGATACCGCTGCGCCGTGCCGTGCTCGCCGTTGTCGAACGCCATCCATCCGAGCAGGTAGGTCTGTTCGGCCGCCGCACCGCACAGCGCCACGCGGACGTCTTCTGTGTGCGTGCGCCGCAGCAGCGGGTACACGTGCTCGTTCATGTAGGCCGCCAGCACCAGCCGCCCCGAGCCACCGCCCTGGAAGATATCCATTTCTTGGAATGTGCCGAACATGTTCTTCACGGCGGTGACGTCCTCGAGCCGTACTCGCCGACGTTCATCCGGTAGCTGATCCAGAGTGTTCAGCAGCCAGTCGCGGGACGGCCCGATCGCCGCGACGGCGGCGAACGGAGCTGTGGCAAGGAGCTTCCTGCGATCCACGTCTGCCCTCCCGAGGTCTGCGACCGCTTCCAGTGTCCGTGTCCACGATGGGTGGTAAACGAGGGCGCGGTCAACGGCCGGCATCTCACCCAGACCGAGGTCATAGGTCGTCACGCGATATCCGAAGTGCGCCGAGAACAGATCCGCGAGGATTGCCGGAACCGGCGGGCGCGGGCGTTCTCCCTCGTCCACCCAGCGCCGCACGCTGGACGCGTCGGGCCTGATCTGGGGCTCGCCCCATTCGACCGCCAGCGTGCGCACGCGGCGCGCCAATTCGCTGCGACTCCAGCCGGAACGGGCCAGCCACTGGGAAAGGTGCATGTTCGCACTGTTCATCACGCCCGCCATTTCGTCACCGGAAGAAGCCGATCCACCACCTTTCAACACCCGCTGCGACCTTACTCGCCACGCATCCGAAGTGTGTGCTGAATACGCGCCCGGTCAGGGGGAGCTCAGCGCGAATCTCACCGCGCGCCCCCTCCCGCTTCCTGGTGGTTTCCGCATATCGCGGTACCGGGCGCATCTCCACCGTCGATTGATCTGAGCAGGGGGTTTGATGATGGTCCAGGTACTTTTCGGGAACACACCGCTGTCCCGGTGCGCCTACTACCGGCAGGTGTGCGATCTGCCTGCGGAGGTCGATCCGCCTCAGGTGGGGCGCATAGTGCTACGCATGGGGGTGGCGTGGGCGGTGATCATGCCCGCCACGTTGGGGCAGGACGTGAAGGTCTGGATGCAGCGGCACCACCACGCTATCGGGCCGATCATGTCGCATCCTCGGTCGAAGCGGTGGACGTATCTGACGCAGCCCGACCTTCCCGATGACATCACGCTGTTCGCGGAGATGTTCCGGCTCAATGTCTCGCTGGTGTGCGCCGGTGGAACCGTGGCGTTGCCGAGTCCAGCCGATCAAGGGACCACGTTCCGTTCCTGGGTAGTTCGACCCGCCAGCGCTTTTCGCCCCGCCGGAAGCGTCGTTGTGGCCGCTATCCGTGGATGCGTGGCCGAAAGCATTGCTCGCCGGAAGCGGGGCATCGCGTATGCATGAGGCGCCTGCGGTGTGGAACACGTTGAGGCACTGCGGGATCGGCGGATGCGAACGCTGCGATCTCCATGTCCGACACGCGCCTACGGAGCCGCAACGGTGAACGGCGATCAGCGCGGCGTGTCTCCGCTGCCGTCCGAGCCGGATGTCCATTTGTCGGTGTTCTGGCACGGCGTCCGGATGGATTTCGTCGCCTGCGTCACCGCCGCGTGCTTGTTCGTCCAGGAGTGGCGTGCCCGGCACTGGCACGACGCAGTCGAGGTGTCGATGGACGACACCGACGGGTATCCGCGCCTGCCGTGCGAGCGGTTGTATCTGGAGCCGTGAAAGTCGGCCCGAACGCGCTGCGGCCCGGGCAGGGTTCCGGTCGTAGTCGCGCCACCATCGAAATTCGGGTAGCTGCTGGTCGATGTGGGTGTTCGGCGCGATCTCGCCATCGGCGCGAGCGCGCGTTGACAAGCCCGGTTTCTCAACCGATCCGGAGCGAAGCTGGGTGGCTGATCAACGCGCGCCCGCGTCAGGTACGAATGCCCGACGGAGTGGCTCGAGGTCAGTGGGTGTGCTCGCGTGCGGTGAACGCGGCGACCAGGCCCTGGGCCGTTCCGTCGTTCCGGTCCCCGAAGAGCTCGGCGGTTTGGGTGGCGACCTCGGTGCTGCGGGCGAACATGTTCTGCTCGTATTCGCTCAGGGCGGTCTCGATGTCGTCGGGGTGCGCGGCGAGGGCGTTGCCGAGTTCGGCGCCGTCGAGCAGGGCGAGGTTGGCGCCTTCGCCGTTCGTGGGCATGAGGTGGGCGGCGTCGCCGAGCAGGGTCACCCCTGGTATCCGATCCCACCGGTGCCCGATCGGCAGGGTGTAATGCGGGCGCCAGACCGGCGGTAGGTCGGCGTCGGTGATCAGTGCGGTGAGTTCCGGTGCCCAGCCGTCGAACTCCTGCGCGATCCGTGCGGTGGCCGCGGCGGCATCGGTGAAATCGATGGCGGCGAACCAGTCGTACGGCCTGGCGAGCACCACGTAGGCGTGCAAGGTGTCGCCCCTTTCCCGGTGCGCGTGGATCTCTCGGCCCGGCGAGGGCGCCATCATCGACCCGCCGCCGACCGCTTCCGCGGCGGCGGGATGGCGGGTGTCGGCGTCGAACAGGTAGGTCTCGACGAACGACTCGCCGGTGTAGTCGGGTACGGCGGTGGACAGCAGCGGCCGGACCCGTGACCACGCGCCGTCGGCGCCGACCAGCAGGCTCGTGACGACCGTGCCGCCATCGGCGAAGGTCACCTCGTGGCGGCCCGCGCCGAGAGCGCGAGCGCCGCTGAATTTGTGACCCCATCGGACTGTGCCTGCCGGCAGCGAGTCGAGCAGCAGTTGTCGCAGTTCGCCACGCTGCACCTCGGGGCGTCCACCGGTGCCGTCGTCGGGTTTGTCCAGCAGGACGGTCCCGTTCGGGTCGAGGACCCGCATCGCCTGGCGGCCCTCCAGGATGAGGCCGCGGAATTCGTCCATCAGTCCGGCCGCCGCGATGGCGAGTTGGCCGTTGTAGTCGTGGATGTCGAGCATGCCGCCCTGCGTGCGTGCCGTCGGGGTCGGTTCGGCCTCGTACACCGTGGCCGGGATGCCGTGGACGTGCAGGACGCGGGCCAGAGCGAGTCCGCCGAGTCCGGCGCCGATGATCGTTACTGACTTTGTCATGGTGACGAGAGTGCTGGGCAGGGATTGCACCGTCCTTGCGCCCGGCTTGCACCCGCATGCGTCCATCCCCCGTATGCCGCATACGGCCACGCGCAGCGTGAACCTCGTCAGGCATCCAGCCATCCTGGAGCCCGGGAAACACTCTGGCACAGCGATTTTCGTGCCGGTGGTATTCGACGCTGATCGTCGCGCCGAGCGCGCAGGCGTGAGTGGCAGGCCGGATGCCTGCCATCCGTCAAGGATGCTCCGACGATCCGGCTCGGCACTCCAGCTCCGAGTGCGGGGCGCTCGCGGAACGAGCTGTGGGCTGTGGGATCCAGAGCCGAGGGTCGGCGTTCGTCCGCGCTTTCGCGCCTTCGGCACTCGAGTCGGCGGGGCGCGCGATGCCGCCGAGTCGGCCCAGCCCCCACAGCATCAGTGCCGACAGGGCGTAGATCGCGCCGACCCAGCAGGAGGCCCGCCATCCCCACGAGCTGTATGCCCAGGTGGTGGTGATGGCGCCGAGGGCGGATCCGAGGGAGTAGAAGGCCATGTAGACGCCGATGACGCTGCTGGCGCGGTTCGGATGCGCGGTGGTCAGCAGGTGCTGGCTGCTCACGTGCACGGCTTGGACGGCGAAGTCGAGCAGGATGATACCGGCGATGAGCGGCCAGAGGCTCGATCGGGCTTGGGCGATGAGCAACCAGGAGCCGGTGAGCAGAGCAAGTGACCAGCCGGTGATCGTTTGCGCGCGACCGGCATCGGCCCATCGTCCCGCACGGGCGGCCCCGAGCGCTCCGGCCAGCCCGGCCGATCCGAACAGCCCGATCTCGGTGGTGCCCAGCTTCCACGGCTCGGCGCCGAGTGGCAGCGCGAGCCCGCTCCACAGGGTCCCGAAGGACGCGAACAGGAACAGGGCGATCAGGCCCCGGCTCCGCAACAGTCGATCTGTGCGCACGAGCCGTCCCATCGATGCCAGCACCTGCGTGTATCGCACCTCGCTCGTCCTGTGGTCCGGGTGGAGCCTCGCTCGGGCGGTGATGGCGAGCACCACACAGGACGCGGCGAGCAGCGCGTAGACCGCTCGCCAGCCGACCGTATCGCCCAGCGCGCCCGCGAGGACACGGACACCGAGAATGCCGATCACCACGCCCGAGGTGACGGCCCCGATATTGCGGCCCCGCTCGCCCGGCTCGGAGACAGCAGCGACATACGCGACCGTCACCTGCACCACGACTGCGAAAAACCCCGCGATCGCCAGCCCCGCCATCACGGAAACACCGTTCGGTGCTGCGGCCGCGATAGCGGTGCCCACCGCGGTGAGTGCCAGATGCGCGGTGATGAGGCGGCGGCGGTTCACCACGTCTCCGAGCGGCACCAAGACCACCAGACCGGCGAAGTAGCCGATCTGCCCGGCGGCGACCAGCCCGCCCAGCGACTGCGGCGACAGCCCCAGATCCCGTCCCGCTGCTTCGGTTACGGGCTGGATCGCGTAGATGGTCGACACCGCCACGGCGCAGATCAGCGCCAGGATCCATCGCTGCGATCGTGTGACTCCGGTCGACACCACACCTCCATCATTGGTAGCAAAATGAAACCATTGAAGCGTAGGCATAATGGTTTCGTATTGCAACCGATAGGGAGGAGTGCGATGACGACGCCGCTCGGTTCCGCACGCGAGTGGACCGACCCCACCTGCCCCGTAGCCCGAACGATCGACCTGGTGGGCGATCGGTGGAGCTTGCTGATCGTGCGCGAGGCCATGGACGGCGCGGCCGCGTTCACCGAGTTCCAGCAGCGCCTGGGGATCGCGCGGAACATCCTCGCCGACCGCCTCCGTCGGCTGGTGGATTACGGCATCCTCACCAGCAGCCCGAACCCCGGCGGCAAGCGGCACATCTACGAGCTCACCGAAGCCGGGCAGGACCTCTTCACCACGATTGTCGCGTTGCGGCAGTGGGGAGAACGCCACGCCTTCATCGGCAACGAGCCGCGCTCCACACTCCTGGACCTCGACGGCAGCCCGGTCGCCGAACTGCGCCCGCAAACCCCGGCAGGCAAGAACCTCACCGCGGCAACGACCCGAGTCGACAAGGTCGGCTGAGCAGGAGTTGGCGGTACCAGCGGCGCGCGGCGGGTAAGTTCGATCGACCGCCCATCCGAAACAGGAGTCAGCAGTGCCCATCGAGCACGAAGCCAAGATTCTCGACATCGACCCCGGCGCCATCGAACAGCACATCATCGACAAGGGCGGCCGGAAACTCGGCGAGCGATTCATGCGCCGCTACGTCTACGACATCGCGCCGGGCGATGACTCGAAGTGGATCAGGCTGCGCGACAACGGCAATGGGACCACGCTCGCCGTCAAGCACATCACCAGTGACGCCATCGACGGCACCCACGAAGTCGAGGTGAGCGTCGACGACTTCGCCGCCGCCAATGCCCTGCTCGAGATGCTGGGTTTCACCGCGAAGTCCTATCAGGAGACCAAGCGGATCAGTTTCGTCCTCGACGGCGCGCAGCTCGAGATCGATACCTGGCCGCGGATCCCGCCGTATCTGGAGATCGAAGCCGCGACCAAGGACGACGTCATCCGGATCGCCGGACTGCTCGGCTACACCGAAGCCGATCTGACCGGCGAGAACACGATCAAGATCTACGCGCGGCACGGCATCGATCTCAACACTGTCGGCGAACTACGGTTCTGAGTGTCGATCTCGTCGCGCGTGGCGACAGTCGCATGACGGGTGGCCACAATCGTCGCCTCTGGGGACCGCAAAAGCGCTGTGGACCCAGGCGTGATGCTCTGGGCCACAGCGCTCTTCGACGGACTTACTTGACGCTGACCACCTGGCCGGAGGGCTCTTTGGCGTACAGCGCCTCGATCTCCGCGCTGTACTTGGCCGCGATGGGCGCGCGTTTGAGCGACATCTTCGGCGTCAGTTCGTCGCCGCCGGGTTCCCAGACCGCGCCCAGGACGGTGAAGCGTTTGATCTGTTCCACGCGGGACAGTTTGGCGTTGCCCGCCTGGACCGCGGCGAGTACTTCCTCGACGATCTGCGGCCGGGCGGCCAGGGCGGCGATGTCCTCGCCGGTGGCGTCGAGTTCCTTGGCGCGCAGGGCGGCGACGTCGGGGTCGAGCACGATCAGGGCGGCGATGTAGGGCTTGGCGTCACCGATGGCCACGACTTGACCGATCAGCGAGGAGGCGGCCTTCACCGAGTTCTCGATGTTGCTGGGGGCGATGTTCTTGCCCCCTTCGTTGATGATCAGTTCCTTCTTGCGGTCCACGATCCGCAGGTAACCGTCGGCGTCGAAGGTGCCGATGTCGCCGGTGTGCAGCCAGCCGTCGGAGTCGATGGCCTCGGAGGTCTTGTCCGGCATGTTGCGGTAGCCGCGAGTGACGATCGCGCCGCGCACCAGCACCTCGCCGTCGGCGTCCAGTCGCACCTCCACGCCGTCGGCCGCGCGCCCGACCGAACCGGGGCGAGGCTTGTCCAGTTCGGTGTAGGTGCCCACGCCGGTGGTTTCCGACATGCCCCACACCTCGCTGACGGTGAAGCCGAGGCCGAGGAAGTACTCCAGGGTCTCCGGCGGGATGGGCGCGGCGCCGGAGGAGGCGACTTTCAGGTGATCCAGGCCCAAGGCGTGGCGCAGCTTGGACAGCACCAGCGTCTCGGCGATCCGATGCTGCGCGCTCAGCAGGGGACTGCGTCCTTTGCCCGCCAGATCGGCGCGTGCGGCGGCGATTCCGGTGCTGATCGCCCAGTTGGCCAGCGCTTTCTTCACCGGGCTCGGTTCTTCGGCGAGTTTGCCCTCGACACCGGCCTTGATCTTCTGCCAGACGCGCGGGACGCCGAAGAAGGTGGTCGGGCGCGCGTCGGGCAGCGCGGCGGCGACTTCGCGCGGGTCGGGGACAGTGGTGATCTGGATGCCGGTGAGCAGGTTGAGCGCGTGGGCGGAGATCCGGTCGGCGACGTGCGCGGCGGGCAGGTAGGACACCACCCGGTCGTCCAGGCCGACCTGCAGCGGGCCGCTGACCAGGACGATGATCTGGGCGAGCACGTTGCGGTGGGTGATCTCCACGCCCTTGGACGGTCCGGTGGTGCCGGAGGTGTAGATCAGGGTGGCCAAATCGTCGGCGCCGACGGCCTGCCAGGCGGCGTCGAAATCGAAGTCGGCGGCGGGCGCGGCCTCCACCTCTTCCAGGGTGACGGTGCCCTCGGCGGGGCCGTCGACCAGGATGATGTGGTCGACCGGCACGCCGGAGGCGGTGATCCGGTCGAGGAAGACCTGTTCTGTCACAACGATTTTGTTGCCCGCGTTGGTGAACAGGTGGGTGATCTGCTCGGGGGAGCTGGTGTTGTAGACGGAGAACGGGGTGGCGCCCAGATGCAGGGCGGCGGTGTCGACGAGATTGAACTCGGGGCGGTTGGTGAGCATGATGCCGACGGTGTCGCCGTGGCCGACGCCGAGCCCGGCCAGGCCCGCGGCGATCGAACGCACCCGTTCGGCGTACTCGCGCCAGGTGTACTGCTGGGTGCCGCCCACCTTGCGCAAGGCGATCTGGTCGGGGCGCAGCCGCGCGGTCTCTTGGAATGCGGCGGGAACGGTGTACACCGTTTTGCCCGACTGATGCGCGTATCCGATTTCTGTTGTCGTCATATCCCTGTTCCCGATAGCGCTGGCGTGAACCGGGCGCCGGTCTGCGCCGACGCCCGATCCAGGACTCGAAGCCGTGACACAGCGCGACGAAGGCGCTGTCGGTCCTACGAGTCGGCGCGCCACATGTGGCGCGGCTCACTCATGGTAGCCACAGGCGGGAAGCCGGGTGGGGCAAACTTCAACAATCCTTCAGGCACCGATCAGATCCGGCGCGGCGCCGGGCCCTGGACGCGGACGGACGTTCTCACCGGATGCGAGCACGACCGCGTCCACAGCCCCCCGAAGTTCGCCGGTGGGATCGCTGTCGTGCTCGTCGAACGCCCACGGCGCGGAGTCGGTCGGGATCCAGTGCTTGCGCCGGGTGCGCTTGGCCTCGAGGTACTCGCGGGCGCGTTCGCTCAGCGCCCGGGTACGCAACGGCACGGGGGTGACCCGCAACCCTTCCTGCCGCAGGGCCTCGACCTTGGCGGGATTGTTGGTCAACAGTTGCACCGAACGCAGTCCGAGTTCGGCCAGCGCGCGAGCGGTGGCCACGTAGGTGCGCCCGTCGGCGGGGTAGCCGAGGGCTTCGTAGCTGGAGAAGGTATCCGCGCCCGAGCGCTCGCTTTCCCGGTAGCCCAGCGCTTTGGCGATCAGGCCCGCGCCGCGGCCCTCCTGTTCCAGGTAGACCAGCACGCCCGAGCCCGCGGCCTGGATGAGATCCAGTGCCTTGTCCAGTTCCGGCCCGCAGTCGCAGTCCTGCGACCGCAGCGCCTCTCCGTAGAGGCAGCGCGAGTGCACCCGCACCAGGCAGCCGTCGGCGACCGCGCCGAACAGCAGCAGGTGCCCCTTCTCGCCCTCCCCGGTCAACTCCACCACCCGAACTCGCAGATCATGCCCGTTGCGACGGAACCGATGCTCGGTGTCGGCAGGATCCACAACTTTGGTCAATGCTCCTCCGTAGCGAGTTTGTAAATTCGCTCGACCTCACTCACCAGTGGCATTGCCCCGGGGACATCCCCGATCGATTGCGTCGCCACCATTGCGGCGGTCGCCCAGACGTAGTCGTTGCGTTCGGCGGGGCGGCGCGTCGAAACGAGACGATATACCAGGGCGGCGGAGAAGGCAGCGTGAGCGCCCACCGAGTCCTCCAGCGCCGTCGGGAACGGCTGGAATCGGTCGCTGACCTGGTCCGACCACACCTCGCACCGGAAATCCTGGATCGCGCAGACCGCACCGACGCCGAGCGCGCGCAGCCGTGTGGCGGTCGGCTCGCCACACCGGGTCGCGTCATCGCCGGCCATCGCCAGCGCTTGCAGGTCCTTGTCGCCGCCGACGAGGTAGTCCACCGCCCCGAGATGCTGATACAGGTACTGCGGGCGTTCCAATCGCGGCGCCGGATGCACCACCACCAGCGGCCGCCGCGGCAGTTCGCGCAGCTGCCCCATGATCTGCTCGATGACGCCGGTGGGTTGCTCGAACGTCAGCAGCACCGCGTCCGCGGTGGCGATCGCCGAACGGATCGCGTCGGTGCGCAATTCCTGCGCGCTCAACCGGATTCGCTCGTCCTTGCAGCCGATCGTGCTCGCCGCGCCGGTGCGGGCCACGATCACCGCGGTCACGGGCGTCGGCGCGAAAGGCACCACTTTGACGAGTTCGGTCTCGACGCGTTCGCTGCGCAGGTATTCCAGGATGCGATCGCCCGCGTCGTCGTCGCCGACCGCCGAGATCAACCGCACCCGCAGCCCCAGCCGGGCCGCGGCCACGGCGCGGGTGAGGCCCTTGCCGCCGGGATGCTCCCGGTAGCTGCCGCGCGCGGTCGCGCCGGAGCCGGGGATACGGTCGACCACGTACATGTGGTCGATGACCGCGTCGCCGATCACCGTGACCACACTGCGGTCGTCCACCGGAACGGTTTCGGCCGCAGTGGTTTCCGTCGCGGCACCGAAGTCGACGACGTGCGCGCCGTCGAACACCGATGCCGTGGCCAGTTGCGCGGCCAGTTCGGTGAACGCCCGGCGCTCGGGGGCGCCACGCAGTGAGCGCACCGTCAGTGTGCCGGGAATCGGTTGCGCCCCAAGGGCTTCGTGCAACACCGCCCATCGCTCGGCGAGATATTCGCGCCGCTCACCCAGGTCCGGCGCGTAGAGCCGGCCGGGATCCACTCCGGCAGGCGGGTTTTCGCGCAACAGCCCCAGTGACAGTTCCGCGTCGACGACGAGCCGGTGGGTGGGGCCCAAGCGCAGCGCCAGTTCGCGCACCAGCGGCAGCACCGCCTCTTCCCGGTCGACGCCCGCACGCCGGGCGTACTGCCGCACGGCCAGCAGATCCAGCAGGGGTAGTACGTCGATCTCGGTGCTGCGCAACCGATCCGAGCTCAGGCCGGAGCGTTTGCACAAGCGGGTGAGGATATTGCGAACGGCAACCATTCCCGAATCCTGCGGGACCATGGCGATGCCACCCTCCTCTATCGGCGCGACACCGGGCCGTCGCGCGCATGTTGGCCACGCAAATCGGGTTTAGCCAGCGGGCAAATTGTCAATTACCAAATTACAACGGCAATTGCGCGCGGGGAACGGCAAATGCCACACTGTATGTGGCGATCCCCATCGCACCACCAGGCACATCGGGAGGGCTGGTGATGAGAATGATTCTTCAGATACGGCAGCCGCGACGGCGACGGCAACACCGCTCCGGCGGATCCGATACCGAGCTGGTGCCCAAGCAGGTGAGGGACTGAACCAGCCGCCGGACGCTCCCCGCGGCAACGCACCGGTCATCACCCGCCTCGCGGCGGCACACCGGTACGCCGACCACACGCCGTAGCGCCCCGGCCTCTCGGCCCGACGGCAGCTACCCACTCCGTTTCCCGAACCCCACAGCCGTGGCGCCTGCCACCGCGCCGATCCAGCCTCGCACGCCACCCTCGGCGCGCGACGCCCACCGACTCGCCCGATACCGCGGTGCCCCCGGCCGCCGCACAGCAGCGAGCCACCCCCTGGACCACCCGGCCCGGCAGCGGACTTCTCCGGCCCGGGCACACCCACCGCGCCCGCCGGACCGGCGGAACACACGATGCGGCGCCTGCACCGCGCCGCACCAGCGGATGCACGACAGGAGGCATTCGTGATCATCGAACTCAGCACCCTGGAGCCGGCCTCACTCCACCTGTTGCACCGGAGACCGCGATGACCATACACACCACCGAATGGACGATGACCAGTGACATAACCCCGGAATCGGCCTACCGCGACACCGACGCGACCGACAGCTGGCGGCTGAGCTGGCTACCGGACCGGCGGCTGACCCGGGGCCAGGCACTGGCCGGGATGTCTTTGGACGAACTGCTCAGCGACCCGCACGTCGTGCACGACCGCATGACCCAGGCCCGCGTCGAGGCCTATGCCGACCAACTGGGCATCTTGCGCGACCACGCGGTGATCCTGCTCGCCAAGCGAATGGCCGCTCGGCTGGGCCAGCAATTGCGGCCGAAGGGAGATCCGACACCGCCGGGGCATCGACCACGATCCCGGCGAGTGCGCACCCGCACTGCCGAACCACCGTTCGTGCTCGGCTAGCTCACCTGATTCAGGCGTGGGCTTTGTGCTCCGCGCCGACGGCCTCACCGATGCTGCGATAGCCCCCGGCACGCAACCGCTGCGCCAGCCCACGATGGATCCTGCGCATCCAGAACGGGCCGCCGTAGATGAAACCGGTGTAGCCCTGCAACAACGTCGCCCCGGCCAGGATGCGTTCCCACGCCTGGTCGACGGTTTCGATACCTCCGACCGAGATCAGCACCAGCCGGTCACCCACCCGCCGGTACAGCCGCCGCAGCACCTCGAGCGAACGGTCGGCGACCGGCGGACCGGACAAGCCACCCGCCCCCATGGCGGCCACCTGCGCCGCGTCGGTGCGCAGACCGTCCCGGCGGATGGTGGTGTTGGTGGCCACGATCCCCGCCAAGCCGAGTTCCACGGCCAGATCGGCGACGGCGTCGATGTCCTCGTCGGACAGATCCGGCGCGATCTTCACCAGCACCGGCACCCGCACACTGTCCAGCACCGCCCGCAGCAGCGGCCGCAGCGATTCCACCGCCTGCAGATCCCGCAGGCCCGGCGTGTTGGGGGAGCTGACGTTGACCACGACGAAATCGGCCAGCGGCCCCAGCAGCGCGGCGCTGGTGGCGTAGTCCGCGGCCGCGGCCTCGGGCGCCACGATCTTCGTCTTGCCGATGTTCGCGCCGATCGGCACCCCACCACGCCGGTCACGCAGCCGTTCGGCGGCCGCGGCGGCGCCGTGATTGTTGAACCCCATCCGATTGATCAGAGCGCGGTCGGCGGGCAGCCGGAACAGCCGCGGCGCCGGATTGCCCGGCTGCGGCTGCGCGGTCACGGTGCCGATCTCGGCGAAACCGAACCCCAGCGGCGCCCAGGCATCCACACCGTCGGCGTTCTTGTCGAAACCGGCGGCCAGTCCCAGCGGCGCGGGGAACTCGACCCCGAACGCCTCGGCGCGCAGGATCGGATCGCGGCTGACGAGGACCTTGCTCATCGCCCAGCGCAGCGGCGCGAGCCAGGCGGCCAGCCGCATGACCGCGAAGACCAGGTGGTGGATGCGTTCCGGCGCGACCAGGAACATCAGTCGGAGTAGCAGGGCGTACATCGGCTCACATTCCGGGTTCGGGCTGGGGTAGTAGTGCGGATTTTCGCCGCCGCAGCAGCACCCGCCTGCTGCCGTCGGTGTAGGCGCGCACCCGCGAGAGTTCCCAGCCGCCGAACTCCGCCTGGATCGCCAGCCGCATGGACGCGGTCACCCGCGTGACATCCGGCGGCAGCCGCAACGGCACGTACTCGTAGTCGTCGCTGGTGGTTTCCCAGCCCGCGGGCAGTGCGCGCCCGCGCCCCCGATGTGCTGCCGGTTCGGTAGATGCCGCGGAATCCTCGTCCGCGTGTGGTGTCCGAGCCATCAGTGCCCTCTCTTCCGATCGTCCGCACCGATCCGTTGCAGACCGTCGCCGGTCGCGGACCCCACGAACAGATCACCGGTGCGTTGCTCGACAGCCACCGAGTTCGGTTGCCTGACGGTGGCGTAGCGGCCCACTTCCTTCGGTATACCAGTCGACAGGTCGAATCCGACGACCTCGTTGCGCTGCGTGCACGTCACCCACACGGTGTCCGACCGCTGGTCGTAGGCAAGTGCGTAAGGCGAAGATCCTACCGGGAAACGCTGCCGCAACACGAGTGGTCCCGCGGTGTAGACCAGCAGTTCGCCGCCCGCGGTGTCGGTGACCACGAACCGTCCGCGCGTGTCGCCGATCAGCTGCGTGGCCCCGTCACCGGCGCGCAACGCCAATCCGGGGCGCTGTTCGCCCGGGTCGAGTTCGAAAATGGCGGTCTGATGCCGGTCGAGCACGGTCAGGTTCCCGTCGGCTTCGGCCAGCACATCGGCGGAGACGAGCCCGGACACCGTGCGGGTCACCGCACCGTCGGGTGCCAGGTCCAGCACCCGGCCGTCGGCGGTGCCGACCAGCAACCCGCCGTCGGGGCGTGCGCGTACCGACCGCACATCGCCGTCGACGGCCACCGCGGACACCGCCCCGGAGGCGAGGTCCACCCGCAGCACCCGCCCCGGTGCGGCCGCCAGCATCTCACCCGGCTTGCCCGGCGTGAGACCGCCCGCGCGATCGGGCAACGTCACCGTGCGCACCACCGGCGCGGCGGCGGCGGGATCGAGCACGGTGAGGACCGAACCGTCCAGACCGGCCAGCAACCCGCCGCCGGAATCGGCTTGCAACTCGGCCAGCGGACCGGCGGGCAGCACCCGCCCGACCGGCGGCGTCGTCACCGCAGGCGCGACCGCGGGGGTGGCCGGTTCCCTGGTCGGCAGATCAGGGCCGCCCGAGCCGGAGGAGCAGCCGGCCAGCAACACCAGCACCGCCGCACCCGCGAACACCGAGACGAGCGAGCCGCGAGGACGCATCCACCGAACTCCTTCTACCGACGAATTTTCCGCAACCTCACCATCTGACCATGATGCGGCAACCAACCGACCGACCGGGGTGGCGGCTCGAGCGGAATGTCGGCGGCGGCGGCTACGGTGGAGACCACACTGTCCGATACAGGGAGATCCGGGTTGAAAGCCGACCATACGTCGGGATTTGTCATCGACGACATCACCGTAGGCCCCCACGCGCACGGCTTCGGGACCACCGCCGAGGGCCACCCCTTCGCGTTCCGCACGGTCCGCGCCACCCTGACACTGGAGATCTACCGCCGCGATCTGGGCGATGCCGTCCCCGGCCCGGAGGACGTGCTCGCCACCGCCGACGCCACGGTCACCGACATCGACCTCGACGACGAGCGCAGTGTCGCCGCCCTGGTGCGGGATATGATCCCCGACACCGCGACGATCGAGGCCGCCGCGGGACGGGACGTCACGACCGTGCGTACCCTGCTGGGACGGATCAGCTCCGTCATCGAAGGTATGTAGGAAGTGATGACCCACACACCACTCGCCCGCGCCGCGCTCACCGCCGCCGGTCTGCTGCTGACGGCGGTCCTCGCCGCGTGCGACACCGGAACCGACGAGGCCGCCGTCGACGCCGCCCGGTCCTCGGCGAACGCGTCGCTGTCGTCCTCGATCGCCGTGTCCTCCCGTGCCGCCCACCCGCCGCTGCCCACCGCCGCCGACCTGGACGCCCAGATCAAGCGGGCACTGGACCCGGCGCTGCCCGACAGCGAACGCACCGCCCTCATCGAGGACGGGGAATCCTTCCGCCAGGCCATCCCCGACATGTACAAGGCGCTGCAGGACAACCCGCGCGCCGTCTACGGCGTCACCGACCCGGTGTTCGACAACCACGACGGCACCCTGACCGCCACCATGCGGCTGGACAAGGACGGCACCGGCGCCGCGGTCCGCACCACCGTCGTGCACTTCGTGCTCGTCGACGGCAAGTGGAAGATCTCGCGCACCGACCTGTGCGGCATCCTGCGCTCGGCCGACTACCGCACCCCGGCCTGCGGCTGACCCGCGACGCGATGCGCCGTTCCGGATCACTGCGGTGGGGGCGGTGGGTCCACCGCAACCGCTACCTCGTTCTCGCCCTGTTCGTACTGTTCGTGCTGGGCTCCGGCTGGTACGGCCGCGACCTGGCCGGGCGGCTGACCCAGGAGGGCTGGTTCGACGAGAGCAGCGAATCGGTGGCCGCGGCCCAACTGGCCGACCGCACCTTCGGCCGCGACACCGACAGCGACCTGATCCTGCTCTACACCGCACCCGACGGCGCCACCGTCGACGACCCGGCCGTCCGCGGCCCGGTCACCCAGCACCTGGCCGGATTGCTGGCCGCCTACCCCGACCGCATCCAGAAGATCGACAGCTACTGGGACAGCCCGTTCTCCGCCCAGGCCACCGACGCCACGCACACCCACGCCTTCGCCAGCGTCGGCCTGCGCGGTTCGGGCACCGCGACGGTGCAGAACTACGCCGCGATCGAAGACCATCTCGGCGCCGGACGCGCAGGCGGCGGCCCGGGCGGCACGACCGTGCAACTGGCCGGATTGCAGCCGATCGTCGAAGGCATCAACACCGGCATGCAACGCGACATCAAACGCGCGGAGATGATCGCCCTGCCGTTGGTGGCGATCCTGCTGTATTTCGTGTTCGGCGGCGTGATCGGCGCGCTGCTGCCGGTGCTCATCGGCGGCATGACCATCCTGGGCACCCAGGGCGCGCTGCGGGCGCTGACCGACCACCTCGACGTCAACGTCTTCGCCAGCGCCGTGATGACCCTGGTCAGCCTGGGCTTGGCGATCGACTACGGCCTGTTCACCGTCACCCGCTTCCGCGAGGAACTCGCCGCGGGCCACACCGTCGAAGAGGCCACCGCCCGCACCGTCGCCACCGCCGGGCGCACCGTGCTGTTCTCCGCGGCGATCATCGCCCTCAGCCTCGGGGCGCTGTTCATCTTCCCCAACGGGGTGCTGCGCTCTGTGCCGCTGGGCGGTATCAGCTCGGTGCTGCTGGCGGCGCTGCTGTCGGTGACCGCGCTGCCCGCGGCGTTGAGCATCGTCGGACGCCGCATCGACTTCCTGGGGTGGAAACGCTTCTCCCGCAGCAAGACCGAGGCCCAGATCGACGCCGGTTTCTTCTCCCGCCTGGCGCTGTGGGCGATGCGCCGCCCCCTGGCGGTGGCCGTGCCGATCGTGCTGGCCCTGCTGGCGTTGAGCATCCCGATACGTCACATCGAATTCGGCGGCCTGAGCGAACGCTATCTGTCCGACGACAACCCGGCGCGAGTGGCGCAGGAACGTTTCGACGCCCTGTTTCCCAGCTTCCGCACCGAGCCACTGAAACTGGTGGTGCTCGGCGCCGACCCACAGCAGTTGAGCGACATCCGCTACGCCGCCAACCAGATCCCCGGCCTGACCGGACGCTTCGAACCCGCCGCACCCACCAAGGACGGCATCAACGTGCTCGCCGCCGGGCTGACCGACAAACGCGACGCCGACCGGGTGATCGCCGCACTGCGCGCCATTCCCGAACCGCCCGGCACACAGGTGATGGTCGCGGGCGTGCCGGCCCTGGAACGCGACAGCATCAACGGCCTGCTCGACGGCCTGCCGGTACTGCTGGCCATCCTGGTCGCCGCGGCACTGGCGCTGATGTACGCGGCGTTCCGCTCGCTGGTGCTCGCGCTGAAAGCGGTGGCCATGAGCGCGCTCAGCCTCGTGTCCACCCTCGGCATGCTGACCTGGATGTTCGTCGAGGGGCACGGCGCGGGGATCTTCCAGTTCACGCCAGGACCGCTGATGTTCGCGGTGCTGGCGTTGATCGTGACGGTGGTGTTCGGGCTGTCCACCGACTACGAGGTATTCCTGCTGTCGCGGGTGTCGGAAGCGCGTGCCGCCGGCGCGGACGCCCCCGAGGCCATCCGCTACGGCATCGCCCACACCGGCGGCGTGATCACCTCCGCCGCCGCGATCCTCATCGTGGTCACCGGTGCGTTCGGGTTCTCGGATCTGGTGCTGATGAAATACATCGCCTACGGCATGATCGCCGCCCTGATCCTGGACGCCACCGTCATCCGCATGCTGCTGACACCCGCGGTGCTGAAACTGATCTGGCGGTAGGACACCGGCAATCGTTTACGCTTTCGGGCATGTCCGGCACGTTGATCGGCTATGCCCGCTGTTGCACGGGCACAAAGGATCTCATCGCTCAGCGCGACCGGTTGGGTGAGCTCGGCAGCAGCGGGCAACGCAGCTGTCCCGTCCACGGATCGACAGGCACCAACCGTCAGCGTCCCGGACCCGACCAGACGCGCGCGGCGGCCCGCGCCGGGGACGCTCTCGTGGTCCCGGGACTCGACCGGCTCGCCCGCTCGGTCCCGACCGCGCGAGCGGTCGGTGACGACCCCGCCGCCCGCGGCCTGCCAGACGCGACGACCAGATCTCCCTGACGGCAGCTTTGGGCTCGACCCGGCTGTATCCCCGGCACGGCTGACGGTCGCGAACACAGGACCACACGGACGTCGCCGACGGTGCCGGGAGAAGACGAGGAAGCTGCGGTGATCGAGCCGAGGGCGTTGACTTGCTGACCAGATCCGAGGTGATCGCACGGGCATACGCCCGATTCGCCCAGCACTTGAGCAACGAGATCAGGAGATTGGCCAGGGCTGATGCCGAACACGGCCTCAGGCCCGTCGCTGGTGGAGCCGCGGAGGCAGCCCGAGTATTTTCCGACGCCGACAGAGGTTTTCGCCATGCTTTCGATACCGGCGACCCGTCGTTCCCGCGTCCGCTGCTGGAACCCGGTTCCGCGCCGCCGGATCGTTTCTACAACGGAGCACGCCTGTGGCAGGTCGACCAAGTTTTTCCCCGAGCTTTCCGTGGACCAGAAACCACAGCCGAGGAAGGCTATATCCGCACAGCGTCGCACAGCACCGCCGGAGACGTTGTCTACCTGACCGACGGCCCCGATATCGCCGGTGTGTACGGAACGATCACGAGCTGGACCGATGTCCGCGACGGCACGATGCGGTTCCATCCCGCGGGGATGGTACTGGGTATCGACGCCACCCGCATCCGGGTGAATCCGATGGCCGCGGAAGGGCATTCGGCGGCCGATTACGTCGAAGGCGTCAGCGACCGCGTATTCACCACGCCAGGCCGCGTAGACACATCCAAAATCGTCAGCGTGGAATTCCAAACCTACGACCACATCATCGACAACCCCGAGGTAACCCTGGTCGCCGACGGGTTCCCAGGCTTCGACGGCCTTGGGCAGGATTCGTTGCGCGACCCCGCGGTAGTCGCCGATCGACTCACCGGCATCGCCGAGGCCGTGCGCAGAAACTACCCGACGATCGACGTCACCATCAGTGCCAACCACCTCTCCAGCGACGAAGCCATCAGAACCTTCCTGGCGACATGAGCACTGCTAGAGCTGTGGTCACGGTTCGTCATGTACCCGAGGACACGATCCCTGACCGCACCCCCGGCAGGCGGTGTCGCCGCTGCGCTCAGCGGCGCACCGGCAGCACCAGTTGTGCCCCGGTGACCGGGTGGTCGAGCACTTCGACCGGGTGCTGGTAGACCCGCGTGAGCAGTTCGGTGGTGAGCACCTCACGGGGTGGACCGTCGGCGGCGATGCGACCTGAGTCCAGGACCGCGACGCGGTCGGCGTAGGCGGCCGCGACACCCAGATCGTGCAAGACGACCACCACCGCGGCGCCGTCGTCGGCGCGCTCGGCGGCCAGACGCAGCACGGCCTCTTGATGGCCGAGGTCCAGCGCGGCGGTCGGCTCGTCCAGCAGCAGGGTGGCGGTGTCCTGCGCCAGCACACGCGCCAACGCCACCCGGGCGCGTTCACCACCGGACAGGGTCGGGAACGATCGCGTGGCCAGATGAGCGACATCGGTGGCGGCCATCGCGGCGGCGATCTGTTTCTCGTCGTGTTCGCGGCGTTCGGTGCGCACCCACGGCGCGCGGCCCATCGCCACCACTTCCCGCGCGGTGAAGGGAAACCCGACGGTGTGGGTCTGCGGCAACACCGCCCGCCGCCGGGCCATGTCCAACGTCGTCCAGTGCGCCAACGGCTGCCCGTCGAGCTCCACCGTCCCCGCACTCGGCGCCAACTCACCGGCCAACGCGGCCAGCAACGTCGACTTACCGGCCCCGTTGGGCCCGACGAGAGCGACGACCTGCCCCGCCACCGCCTCGAAATCCACACCGTCGAGCACCCGCCGCGCCTGCCCGCCCCCGCGCCGCTCCACACTCACCCCCGACGCCCGCACCGTCACATCTCCCCGCCGCGGCCACCCCGGCACCTCGTGCACAACCCGCACCTTCACCCCACATCTCCCGTCGAGTGGCACACCATCGAGAGGTCTTCTCGGCGTTCACCGCAGCCATGCGCCACTCGGCGCGGCCCGCTCATGCCCAGCCTCCGGCCCGGGCGCGGGTGCGGCGCAGCAGGTAGAAGAAGACCGGGCCGCCGATGAGGGAGGTGAGCATGCCCAGCGGCAGGTCGGCGTTGTCGACGAGGGAGCGGGCGGCGACGTCGGCGGCCAGCAACACCACCGCGCCGACCACGGCGCTGAGCGGGATCAGGATCCGGTGGGCAGGGCCGACCAGCATCCGCACCAGATGCGGCACGATCAGACCGACGAACAAGATGATGCCGGTGAACGCGACACCGGCGGTGGCCAGGATCGCCACCACCACGATCACGTTGCGCCGCAACCGCTCCACGTCGACACCCAGATGGCGGGCCGCCGACTCTCCGAGCGCCAGCAGATCCAGCCGCGGCGCCAGCAGCACCGCCGCCGCCACCCCGACCGCGGCCAGCGGCGCGACCACACCCACCGACTCCCAGGTGGCCCCGTTGAGCGACCCCAGTTGCCAGAACACGATCTGATCGCGCGCGGCGGGGGAGGCCACGAACAGCAGCAGCGCGATCAATCCGCCCGCGAACGCGTTGATCGCGACACCGGTCAACACCAGCGTGACGACCTCGGTGCGCCCGCCCGAGCGCGCCAGCAGATACACCAGCAACGTGGTCGCCAGCCCCGCCACGAACGCCGCCGCGGCCACCGACCACGCCGCCACGAACGCCCCACCCACCACGATGACCGTGCCCGCACCGACCGCGGCCCCCGCCGACACCCCGATCACGCCCGGCTCGGCCAGCGGATTGGCGAACACACCCTGCAACAACGCACCCGCTGTCGCCAGCGCCGCACCGACCAGCATCGCCAGCACCACCCGCGGGAACCGCACCTGCCACAACGTCACCTCACCGGCAGGATGCGCGGGCACCGGCCCCACATCCAGCCCGATCCGGTGCAATACGCTGCCGGCGACCTCGGCGGGCGTCGTCGGCACCTGACCGATCGCCGCCGACGCCACCGCCAGCGCGACCAGCCCGGCCACCGCCACCGCGAACACCAGCAGCACCCGCGAACGGCCCCGCGACTTCGGCAGCGGCGGCACCGGCGGCCGCGCGGTGTCCGTCTCCGAGACGCTCATGCGTGCCCGGTGCCGTACACCGCCGCGCTCAACGCCGCGATCACCCGGCCGGTGTTCGGCCCGAAACTCAGCAGCACCGCATCCGACATGTCCACCACACGCCGGTCGCGGCCCGCCGGGGTCTGCGCGATCCCCGGCACCTTTTCCAGCCCCTCCACACCGCCGACGGACTTCAACCCGTCCGACATCACCAGCAGCACATCCGGCGCCGCGCCGATCATGGCCTCACTGGTGATCGCCGTGAACGGCTCCTTCACCCCGGCCACCGCGCCCGCGTCCCGCGCCCGCAACGCCGCGATCAACGCGTCCGCACCCGACCCCGGGCCGGCGAGCATCGTGATCGCGGTGGAACGCAGATACAGGAACGCGATGGTCAGCTGCGGGTCCTGCGCGGGCACCGCGGCGCTCGCGGCGGCGATCTCGTCGCGGGTTCGCTGCGCCAGCGCCTGCCCCCGCTGCGCCACCCCCAACGCGCCCGCGACCGCCTCGATCTGCGGCACCACCCCGTCCATCGTGCGCTCCGGATCGAAGTACACGACCGTGACCCCCGCCGCACGCAACTGCTCACGCACCGCGGGCGCCGCGCTGGTGGTGTCGGTCAAGAACACCGACGGCCGCATCGCCAGCACCGACTCCACATTCAGCGACCCGTTGCCCCCGGCCACGTTCGGCACATCCCGCACCGCGGGAAACGCCGCCGAGGTGCTGCGGCCCACCAGCTTGGGCCCCAGCCCGAGCGCGTACACGATCTGGGCGAGGGTGCCGTAGCGATCCACGGCGATGATGCGGGAGGCGTCGGTGACGGTCACCTCGGCGCCGTCGAACGAACGCACCGTCACCGGCAGCGTGGGCGTGGGCTCCGGCCCGATGGGCACCGGATCCAGATCGGTCAGCGTCGCCGTCGTCGGCCCGTGCCCGCCGTGCGAGGACCCGGCGTCGGTGCCACACGCGACCACCACCGCCAGCAAGCTCACCGCGAACAACATCGGCAGGGCGCGCCGCCATCCGGTTCGGATCCGACTCCCACCCCTGGCCGCTGCAGTGCTCATGCAGGCAAGGCTAATCTGTGTCACTCCGCGCGTGCACTGACGTCGTCCAGGGCCGCGGCGATCGCCCGCGGCAACTCCAGGGTCTCGGCGGCCAGCACGCCGGTGAGCTGTCCGATATCGCGGGCGCCGACGATCATGCTCGCCACACCCGGCCGGTCCCGGATCCAGGCCAGCGCCACCGCCAGCGGCGAGGTGCCCAACCCGTCCGCGGCGGTCACCAGCGCATCCACCACCCGGGTGGCGCGGTCGTCGAGACCACTGCGGATCTCCGCCGCGGTCGCCTCGTCGGCGCCGCGCGAATCAGCGGGAACACCGTCGCGATACTTGCCGGTGAGGATGCCGCCCGCCAACGGCGCCGAGGCGATCACCCCGACACCGTGGAACCGCGCGGCGGGCACGACATCGGTCTCCGCCCCCCGCGCCAGCAGTGAATACGGCGTCTGCGCCGCGGTCACCGGCGCCACCGCGGCCAGACTGGCCAGCTGCCAGGCCCCGAACCCGCGCACCCCCGCGTAACGCACCCGGCCCGAGCGCACCACCTGCTCCAACGTCGAGGCGACCTCCTCCAACGGCGTCCGCGGATCCCACACCGCGACATTCCAGATGTCGAGATGGTCGGTGCCGAACTCCAGCAGCGTGCGGTCCAGCTGCCGCAGCAGCGCCCGCCGCGAGGTGTCCACGGTGACCTGCGCCGCCTCCGGCATCCCCGCCGCGGCGAATCCCCACGGCGCGATCCCGGCGCAACCGCTGAGCACCAGCTCGTCGCGGGAGACCAGGTCACCGAGCAATTCGGCCAGGATCCGCTGCGCGGCCCCGCCCGCGTAGGCGGGGGAGGTGTCCACCAGTGTGCCGCCCGCCTCGACGAACGCCACCAGTTGCCCCGCCGCGTCCTCGGCGTCGGTGTGCGCACCCCAGGTATGGGTCGCCAGGCCCATCCGCGACACCCGCAGGCCGCTGCGGCCCACCGTCCGCTGTTCCATCACCGTGTCCGCGCATTCGTCACGGCGCCAAGCCTAGAGTGTGGATACGCGACTCGGCGGCCACCAGCACAGTGGGTCGCGCTCGGGTGCGGCGAGCACACCCGCGACCCGCGCGGCGGCGGCAGCGCCACGGCCGGGCACGCCGCCGCGGCCTCGACACTGTACTGTCGCTGCGTGATTGGCGCGGTGGTCAGGAAGAATCGACCGATCGCCGCACCAATGCCCAGGTAGCAACGCGTATTCCGCGCGGAAGTGGAGGATGGTTCGTGGTCGGCGAGTCGATGACCTGGGTGCAGGCCTTGGTGCTCGGTCTGGTGCAGGGACTGACGGAGTTCCTGCCGATCTCCTCCTCGGCGCATCTGCGCATCGTCTCGTCGGTCTTCTTCGGCGACGACGCGGGCGCCTCGTTCACCGCGGTCACCCAGCTGGGCACCGAGGCCGCGGTGCTGGTGTACTTCGCCAAGGACATCTGGCGGATCCTGTTGGCCTGGTTCGCGGGTCTGCGCGAGCAACTGACCACGCGCGGCCGCCAGCAGATCCCGCTGCACGATCAGCCCACGACCAGACTTCCGGTCATCACCGCCGACCACAAGCGCGTCTTCGACGAACAGGCCCAGCGCGAACTCGACTACCGCATCGGCTGGTATGTGATCATCGCCACCATCCCGATCGGTGTGCTGGGATTCTTGCTCAAAGACGAGATCCGCACCGGCGCCCGCAATCTATGGTTGGTGTCGTTCATGCTGATCTTCTTCGCCCTGGTCATCGCCGCCGGTGAACACTTCGGCCGCAAGGATCGCCCGATCGAGCAACTGACCACCCGTGACGGGCTGGCCATGGGTTTCGCGCAGTGCCTGGCGCTGATCCCCGGTGTCTCGCGCTCGGGCGCCACCTCCACCGCGGGCCTGTTTTTGGGCTTGGAGCGCGAAGCGGCCGTACGGTTTTCGTTCCTGCTGGCCATCCCGGCCGTGACCGCCTCGGGCCTGTTCAGCCTGCCGGACGCGTTCGAACCCGCTGGTGAGGGCCTCAACGCCAGCGGACCGCAGCTGCTGGTGGCCACCGTGCTGGCGTTCGCGGTCGGCTACGCGTCGGTGGCGTGGCTGCTGCGTTTCGTGGCACGGCACTCGCTGTACTGGTTCGTCGGCTACCGCATCGTGCTGGGCGCGATCCTCATGGGTCTGCTGGCGGGCGGGGTGGTCTCGGCGACATGATCGCTAGGCTGACCGCATGACGGTGATCCTGTTGCGGCACGGTGTGTCGACCTCGAACACCGCCCGCACCCTGGCCGGTCGCAGCACCGGCGTCGAGCTCACCGAGCGCGGCGAGGAGCAGGCGAGGGCCGTGGCCGAACGACTGGCCGGGCTGCCGATCGAACGAATCGTGCACTCCCCGCTGCTGCGCTGCCAGCGCACGGTCGCGCCGCTGGCGGAAAAGTTCGGGCTGGAACCGGTATTCGACGACCGGCTGGTCGAGGTGGACTACGGCGAGTGGACCGGGCGGCCCATCGCCGAACTCCTGGAGGAACCGCTGTGGAAGGTCGTGCAACGGCACGCCTCCGGCGCGGTGTTCCCCGGCGGAGAAGGGCTGGCGCAAGTACAAGCCCGCGCGGTCGCCGCGATCCGCGAACACGACCGCGCCCTGGCCACCCAGCACGGCCGCGACGCGCTGTGGGTGGCGTGCACCCACGGCGACGTGATCAAGTCGGTACTCGCCGACGCCCTGGGCATCCACCTCGACGGCTTCCAGCGGATCCTCGTCGAACCGGCCTCGCTCAGCGTCGTGCGCTACACCCCGACCGCACCGTACGTGTGGCGGCTCAACGACACCGGCGCCGACCTGTCGGCCCTCGCCGCCTCCGGCGCTCAACAGCAAGCGGCGTCGTCGTCGACGCCGGGACCCGAGGTCTCCGGACCAGTCCCCGGTGGCGAGCTCGGCAATAGCGCAAGTGCGGATAATGGGAATGCGGAGCGTCGAGATTCCTTGTAAACAACCGAGCGGTCGTTGTATGGAATCCCCGCGCCGCGGGTAGTCGATCAGGGTCATATCAGGAGGTGCATGTGTCACGCGCAATCCATGTATTCCGCACCCCCGATCGTTTCGTCGCCGGGACCGTCGGTGAGCCGGGCGATCGCGCGTTCTATCTGCAGGCCGTGCAGGAACCGCGCGTGGTCAGCGTGCTGCTGGAAAAGCAGCAGGTCAAGGTGCTCGCCGACCGGATGGGTCTGCTGCTGGACGAGGTCGCGCGCCGCTTCGGCGCCGAAGTGCCCCCGCAGGCCGAAGACGTCGCCGACAACGCACCGCTGGTCACCCCCATCGACGCCGAGTTCCGTGTCGGCACCATGGGCCTGGGCTGGGACGCCGACGCGGGCGCGGTGGTGGTGGAACTGCTGGCGATCACCGAGACCGAGGTCGACGAGTCGGTGGTCCTCGACGACACCGAAGAGGGGCCCGACGCGGTGCGGGTGTTCCTCACCCCGATCCAAGCCCGCGAATTCGCGCTGCGCTCCACCCGGGTGATCGCGGCGGGCCGCCCGCCGTGCCCGCTGTGCGGTGAGCCGCTGTCGGCGCGCGGGCACATGTGCGTGCGCACCAACGGCTACAAACGCGGTGAGATCTTCGGCGCGGCCGAAATGGAGGAGTGATTCGGTGGCCGAGGCCGGGGACGGATTCCACAACGGTGAACTGACCGTGATCGGGCGGGTCAGCACCGCCAGCAACGTCACCCTGGTCTGCGACGTGAACGACACCGCCACCGGCGAGACACCCCTGCGGGTGGTCTACAAACCGATCCGCGGCGAACGACCGCTGTGGGATTTCCCCGACGGCACCCTGGCCGGACGCGAGGTGGCCTCGTATCTGATCTCCGAGGCGATCGGCTGGGGCGTGATCCCCGAAACCATCTTGCGCGACGGCCCTTTCGGCTTCGGCATGGTGCAACGCTGGGTCGTGGGCGTCGACAACCACACCGACCGCGGCGACCGCCTCGACCTGATCGACCTGTGCCCCGCGGGCGCGGTGCCCGACGGCTTCCGCGAGGTGCTGCGCGCGGTGGACGACGTCGGCAACGAAGTGTCGCTGATCCACGCCGACGATCCGCGGTTGCAGCGCATGGCGGTGCTGGACGTCCTGCTCAACAACGCCGACCGCAAGGGCGGGCACGCGCTGGAAGGGGTGGACGGGCAGGTCTACGGCGTCGACCACGGCATCTGCTTGCACACCGACCACAAACTGCGCACGGTGCTGTGGGGCTGGGCCGGGCAGCCCATCGACGACGGGCTGATCGCCGACATCACCGCCTTCGCCAAGCAGTTGCCGGGCGCGTTCGCCGACACGCTCGGCGAGCACATCACCGACGCCGAGATCGACGCGTTGATCGAACGCACCCAGCAGGTGCTCGACGACCCGGTGATGCCGCTGCCGCGCACCGCCCGGCCCATTCCGTGGCCGGCGTTCTGATCGCGACCGCTGCCGTGCGCGGGGTTTCCTGGCACAGTTGAAGCTTCGAGCGCTCGGCGCGACGACGAGGAGGACGCGATGCCCCACTCCACTCCCGATCGCGCGGCGCCGGTGGTGCGGGTCGCCGTCGGCGCGCCGACCTACCGCATCGCATTGCACTACGTGCACCTCTACGACAAGAAGCCCTACCCCGACACCGACCTGCACCTCTACGACAACGGCGTCTACTGGCTGAGCTCGGCGGGGGAGAACCACTTCGGCGTCTACGTCATGACCGAGGGTTCGGTGGACTCCGGGCGGTTCACCATGCGGTTCATCTCGTTGCCTTCCGCGGACTGGGGCGATACGGTCGCTTATCACGAACTCGAGTTCGACGTCGCGCGCGGCGAATTCACTCAGCTCGCGCTCGCCGACACCGATCCCGACATCCCCGAACTGGACGGGACGTTCGCGATCGGACCCAACACCGTCACCGATCCCACCCGCGGCACCGACAGCTGATTCAGCGAAACCGTAATTATTGACATCCCACGATTTGCTGGAAGACGCAGGTCGCGGCAGGCGACCCTACCGGCCGCGTGGGCGCGGCGACCGGGCCGGGGCCCGATGATCTCCACCACACCTTTACCCTCGTAAGCATGCAGTCCTGGTCCGATACCGCCCTCCCCACCGTCCCCGGAGCAGGACCGCCGTTGCGGTTGTACGACACCGCCGACCGTCTGGTGCGCCCGGTCACCCCCGGCCCCACCGCCACCATGTACGTCTGCGGCATCACCCCCTACGACGCCACCCACCTCGGGCACGCCGCCACCTACCTGACCTTCGACCTGGTCAACCGGCTGTGGCGCGACGCGGGCCACGACGTGCACTACGTGCAGAACGTCACCGACGTCGACGACCCGCTGTTCGAACGCGCCGCCCGCGACGGCGTGGACTGGCGCGACCTCGGCGCGGCGGAGACCGACCTGTTCCGTGAGGACATGGCCGCGCTGCGGATCGTGCCGCCCCGCGACTACGTCGGCGCCGTCGAATCCGTCGACGAGGTCGTCGAATTCGTGCAGAAACTGCTGGCTTCCGGCGCCGCCTACGTCGTCGACGACGCCGAGTACCCCGACATCTACTTCCGTGCCGACGCCACCGACCAGTTCGGTTACGAATCCGGCTACGACCGCGCCACCATGCAGCGGCTGTTCGCCGAACGCGGCGGCGACCCGGACCGTCCCGGTAAACGCGACACCATCGACGCGCTGCTGTGGCGCTCGGCGCGGCCCGGCGAGCCGTCCTGGCCCGCTCCGTTCGGCCCGGGCCGACCCGGCTGGCACATCGAGTGTTCGGCGATCGCGTTGAACCGCATCGGCCCGGAATTCGACATCCAGGGCGGCGGCAGTGACCTGATCTACCCCCACCACGAATACTCCGCCGCGCACGCCGAGTCGCTCATCGCCGGCCGCCGCTTCGCCCGCCACTACGTGCACGCCGGCCTGATCGGGCTGGACGGGGAGAAGATGTCGAAGTCCCGCGGCAACCTCGTGCTGGTGTCCACGCTGCGCCGCGGCGGCGTCGACCCGGCCGCCATCCGCCTCGGCCTGCTGGCCGGCCACTACCGGCAAGACCGGATGTGGACCGACGCCCTGCTCGAGCGGGCGCAGCAGCGCTTGGAGCTGTGGCGCGAAGCCACCGCGTTGCCCGCGGGCCCGTCGGCCACCGACACCGTCGCCCGCCTGCGCCAGCACCTGGCCGACGATCTGGACACCCCCAAGGCGCTCGACGCCCTCGACAACTGGGCCCGCCAGGCACTGGACTACGGCGGCCAGGACACCGCCGCCCCCACGCTGATCACCACCGCCGTCGACGCCCTGCTGGGCGTACGCCTGTAGCCGGTCTCTTGCCCGCATCCCCCGCACGTGATGGGGTACGGGGGTGTGCAAGCTTCCCGGCCTCGGCCTGTTCGGCCCCGGCGGCAAACTGACCTCCCTCAGCGCAGGCGTCTTGCGGCCGGCGGCCGATCCCGCCGACCCGCGCACGATCGCCGCGCGCACCCGCTTCTTCGGCGCCGACACCGTCGACCCGCAGACCGGCGCCCTGCGGACCGACCGGGTCGTGCTGTCGTGGGTCGGCTGCACCACCTTCGCCCTGGCCATCGGCGGTTCGGTGTTCCTGCTCGACGCGTGGGTGCCCCGGCTGACCAGCACCGGTTACGTCCCCGCCACCCCGCAGGACCTGGTGGACCTGGCGCCCGCGGCGATCTTCATCGGCCACGGCCACTTCGACCACGCCGCCGACGCCGGACGCATCGCCCAGGCCAGCGGCGCGGTCGTACACGGCACCGCCGAGCACCGCGCGAGCATCGCCGCACAGGTCACCGATCCAGCGTTCCCCACCGCCGTGCACGGTGACGCGGGCACCGCGATCGGCACCCGGGAGGATTTCGCTGTGGGCGCGGTCGAGGTGACCGTCGTGCGGCACCTGCACTCCGCACGCACCCCGTCCGATCCCGTCGGCGGATCACCGCGCTTCTTTCCCCGCCCGCAACCGGGCATCGTGCTGACCCACCCGCCGACGCTGAGCGGTCTGCTGCAAGGTGTGCCGCGGCTGCGCGACCCCGAAGGAGGGGTGCTGCTGTACCAGTTCCGGGTGCCGGGCTTGTGCCTGGTGTGGCACGACTCGACCGGACCGCTCACCGAACGCGCCCCGCAGGTCTTCGACACCCTCGCCGCGCTCCCGGCCACCGACGTGCAGATCGGCGCGGTGCAGGGCTACAACCAGATCAGCAACGGGCTGCGCGATCCCCGCACCTACATCGAAGCCCTCACCCCCGCGCTGTTCGTGCCGAGCCATCACGACAACTGGCTGCCCGGACTCACCGCGAGCGCGGCGACCTACGACGCACCGTTGCGCGCGGAACTGGAACGGATCACCGCGCCACGGCGACCGGAACTGCGCACCCTGCACGATCCGGCCGACTACGTGCGCCCGCAGCGGCTCACCTTCCAGCTGTGAGCGTGTCCGCGCCGCCGGCGCGGGATCGCTGCCCGTCGGGTTCATGCACGGTCGCGGCGAGGTCTTCGGCGTAGAGCTGGGCGATCTGCTCGGCGTACTTGTCGGCGATCGGCTTGCGCCGCAACTTCATCGTCAAGGTGACCTCGTCGCCGCCGGGCTCCCAGAACACCGGCAGCACGGTGAACCGTTTGATCTGCTCGACCCGCGACAACGTGGCGTTGCCCGCCGCCACGCCGCGCGCGATCGCGGCGATCACCCCGTCCTCGGCCGCCAACGCCGCCGCCGATGCATCCGGCAGCGCGTGCTCGGCGGCATACAGTGCCGCGGTCTCGGCGTCGATGACGATCAGCGCCGTGTTGTACGGGCGCGCGTCCCCGATGGTGGCGATGGCGCCCACCAGCGGCGTCGCGGCCTTGATCGCGTTTTCGATGTTGGCCGGGGACATGTTCTTGCCCGCCGAGTTGATGATCAGCTCTTTCTTGCGGTCGACCACCCGCAGATACCCCTCGGCGTCGACGGACATGATGTCGCCGGTGTGCAGCCACCCGTCCGGGTCGAGCGCTTCGGCGGTCTGCCGCGGCTGTTTGCGGTAGCCCTTCATCACCAGTGGCCCGCGCACCAGGAATTCCCCGTCCTCGGCGATCCGCCACTGCATTCCCGGCAGCATCCGGCCCACCGAACCCAGCCGCGCCTGCTCCGGCGAGCAGGCGCTGGCCACGCAGGTCAGTTCGGACATGCCCCAGATCTCCGAGATCGGGATGCCGATGCCGAAGAAGAACCCGAGCGTCTGCGGTGGAATCGGCGCGGCGCCCGACATCGCCCACTTCAGTCGGTCCAGGCCGATTCCGGCGCGCAACGCCGACAGCACCTGCTCGTCGGCCCGCGCCCATTCGGCCGCCAGCTGGTCATCGATCGGTTCGCCGCGCAGCTGGGCGTCGGCCTTGCGCGCCGCCACGTCCAGCGCCCACCGCAGCGCACCGCGCCGAGCGTCGTCGGGTTCGGCGGCGACGGAGAACTCGATGGCGGCCTTCAGTTTCTCCCACACCCGCGGCACCGCGCCCCAGATGGTGGGGTGCACGTCGGCCAACGCGGCCGGCAGCAGCGACCGGTCGGGCACCACGGTGATCTGCGTGCCGTACACCTGCTGCAGATACAGCGAGCAGAACCGGTCGGCCATGTGCGCCGAGGGCAGGTAGGAGGTCTGCCGGTCGCCGAACTCCACCGGCAGCACCGCGTGGAACGCTCGCGCTTCGGCCAGCAGATTGGCGTGGGTGATCTCCACGCCCTTGGGGTCGCCGGTGGTGCCGGAGGTGTAGACCAGGGTGAGCACGTCGTCTGGCCGCACGGCCCGCCAGGTCGCCTCGAAGTCGAAATCGGGGCGGCCCATGGCTCTCAGTTCGTCGAGCCCCACGGTGCCCTCGGGCGTGGCGTCGATGCAGACGATGGTCTCGATCGGCGTGCCGCAGGCACGGATCCGCTCGAGGTACTGCTGCTCGCAGATCACCACCCGATTGCCCGCGTTGGCGAACACGTAGGTCAGTTGTTCGGGCGAGAGGGTGTTGTACACCGAGAACGAGGTCGCGCCGGTGTGCTGCGCGCCGACTTCCAGGGGATAGAACTCCACCCGGTTGCCCATCATCAACGCCACCGTGTCGCCGCGGCCGACACCCAGCGCGGCCAGGCCCGCCGCGACCGCGCGCACTTCTTCGGCGTACACGCGCCAGGTGAGCGTTTGTCCGCCGCCGATGGACCGGACGGCCACCGCGTCCGCATCGATCGCGGCGCTGTGCTGGAATGCGGCGCAGGACGTGTTCGGTTCGGTCATCGCACAACCCCGTTCGGTACACCCGGCTTTCCCAGACCGTAGGTGTCCGACCGTGCTCGGCGGGGCGTTTTCGCCCGTTTCCGGATCCACGACCGGTTCGTCCGCGCACGACCGAACCACTTCTCCGGCAACGGGATCGGCGGTTCCGGCCGTGCGGATTCCGCCGCGCCGGGCGATGGGGTCGCGGACCGACCGCCGCGGCGGGGCGGGTCAGGCCGCGCTGCCGCTACCGGCTTGGAACACGGCGGTCATGAGGTCGGCGAGAACTGTCAGCAATTCCACGATCGCTCCCTTTCAGTAGAAAACACGAAGTCAGCAGCGTGTATGACGCGATCGTCTTTATCGTGAACGAGGAATGAATAAACAGAAACCGGCCTGCACCGGACGGGGTGACCGCCGTGTTCCACCTCTGATACGCGCTGAGCTGGGATTCATCGCCATCTCTCCGGCTTCGGCCATCACCCGGTCCGATGACAAGATTCCCGCTCCCACCGTGCCGCATTCCGTCGACGACTTCACCGTGAAGCCGAGGAAAAGGCGTGACACAGCAATCCATCAGGAATTACCAACCCACGGAATGAGGGAGAATTCTTGCGACGCAGCAATTTCGAGTGCGCCCCGCACGGTGGCCGGAGCGCTAGGTGGTCAGTGCCGTGACGGCGGCGGCGTACTTGGTGTTCTCGATCGCACCGAGAGTGCCGGGGTCCTTGCCGCCCAGCGGGGCCAGCAGCGCTACCGCGGCGTCGACGCCGCCGAAGCGGCGGCCGGTGGTCATCGAGGCGACGGCGCTTTTCGGGGTGAGCTCGACCTGGATCACCGCGGCCATCGCGGGGTGAAGGGAATGGTGAAAACAGGGGTCAAAGGGGTGGGGGACCGACGGCGAGTACGGCCCGCACGCCGCTGCGCAGGTATGCCCGTGCGCGAACCGGCTGTGCCTGGTCGAGCGCCTCGCTGAGCAGATCCGCGCGCGATCCACCCACGCGCGCTAAATATTTCAGCAGGTAACAGGTACCGAAGCGTCTTCTCGGCGTACGCATCGGTACTTCCCGAGGTCGGTCCAGCCGACGCTACGATGGGGTACTGTTCGGTCCCTCCCCCTGACCGAACGAAGAGAACGGCGCGCGTATGTCACGAGTGGTCACCAAGGAGCAGTACTTCGACACCGGCTTGGAAGTGCTCGCCGAACTCGGCTTCAAAGGTCTCAACATCGGCGTCCTGTGCCGGCAGCTCGGCGTCACCAGCGGATCGTTCTACCACCACTTCGGCAGTTGGCAAGGATTCGTCGACGCCCTGCTCGAACACTGGGAGAACCGCCAAGTGCGCATCCTGGGGACCATGCCGTTCAACCAGGGCAACCCCGATGACGACATCCGCGCCATGTCCGACCTCGCCGCCGGACTGCACCATTCCGCCGAAGCCGCCATCCGCGCCTGGGCGGCCAACGACGAATCGGTCAACCTCGCACTCAAGCGCGTCGACGAATCCCGCAGGCGCACCGTGCACAAAGCGATCAAGGGGGTCGTCGGCGACGACGACACCGCCGCCGTGGTCACCTCACTGGGCATGGCGATGCTCGTCGGCTACCAGCAGATCGCCGCGGGCGGGGAGAACCTGTCACTGGACCAGCTGCTGGCCGAATACGCGCGCCTGATCTACTCCCACGCGCAGCGCTGACCCACTCCGGCTAACCGAGCAGCTCGTCGACATAGCACCAGCGCCACGCCTCTCCCGGCTCCACACTGCGCATCACCGGATGCCCGCTGGCGCCGTAGTGCTTGGTCGCGTGATTGCCCGGAGAAGAGTCGCAGCAGGCGATGTGCCCGCACGACAAGCACATCCGCAGATGCACCCACGCCAGTCCCTCCGCGAGACATTCGCCGCATTCGTCCGGCCCGCCGTGCGCACGCACCAGCGGCGCGTCCCGCAGATGCGCGCAAGCGTCGTCGGCCCCCGCCGCCGCCAGCGGTTCGACCCGTTCTTCCTCGGTCTCGTCGTAGCGATCGATGATCGACTCCTCGAGATCCAACTGCGCCAGCACATGCTGCAGGATCTCGTAGTCGACGGCACCCGAATCCCGTACGCGCAAGACGGTTTCGCGTTCGGCCTGCAACATCGCCAACCGCAGCCGCCGGTACTCCGCGGTGGGTGTCACCAGCTCCGACTCCGCCCGCCCCAACCGCTCCCAGGCGGCGTTGGCCTTCCACAGGACCCGATCACGCAACGTCTGCACCACCCCCGACGGCGTGTCCGGCGTGACTTCCCGCTCGAGAGCGGCCAAACCGGCCGCGGTCGCCTGCTGCAACACGTTGGCCTTCTGCAACGCGTCCTCGGCGCGACTGGGCGCGCGCAACCGCAGCCACCGCACCAGCCACGGCAACGACGTGCCTTGCACCAGCAGCGTTCCCGCCACCACCACCAGCGCCAGCAGCCGCAGCACGGCCAGCAACGGAGTGTCCTGCGGCAGCAGCAGCACCGCCGCCAACGTCACCACCCCCCGCATCCCCGCCCACGACACCACCACCAGATGACTCACCGGCACCGCCTCGCCACCACCGAGACTGCGCGACAACAACGACGACCCGAACACCCAGACCGGACGCGCCAGCATCGTCGCGGCCAGCACCGCCACCGCCGACCACAGCAGGGTGGCGTGGTCGAGCTCGCTGTGCCAAGCACCCTCCACGATGCCGCGCACCTGCAACCCGATCAGCACGAACACCGCGCTCTCCAGGATGAACTGGATCGTGCGCCAATTGATGCGCTCGGCGATCCGCGACGCGGCGCTCTGCCACACCGGCGCGTTGTGTCCGAGGATCATCCCGCACACGACCACCGCGATCACCCCCGAGGCGTGGATGCCCTCAGCGGGCAGATACGCCGCGAACGGCGCCAGGAACGACAACGTCGTGTCCATCACCGGGTCGGTGATCCGCCGCCGCAACATCGCCAGCAGATAGGCCACCACCACTCCCACCGCCGCGCCGCCACCGGCCGCCAGCGCGAAATCGGCGCCGGCCGCCCACACCGACACCGTGCCCACCATCGCCGCCAGCGCCGTCCGCAACGCCACCAGCGCGGTCGCGTCGTTGAACAGCGACTCGTCCTCCAGGATCGTCACGATCCGCCGCGGCATCCCGATCCGCCGCGCCACCGCCGTGGCGGCCACCGCATCCGGCGGAGCCACCACCGCACCCAGCGCGACAGCGACCGCGAACGGCACCGGCAGCAGCCACCACACCACCACCGCCACGGCGAAGGTCGTGAACAACACCAACCCCACCGACAACAACCCGATCGTGCGCGCATTCGCCCGGAAATCCACCAGCGACGTGCGGATCGCGGCGGTATACAGCAAAGGAGGCAGGAAACCGAGCAGAATGATCTCCGGCTCCAAATGGATCTCCGGCACGAACGGCAGATACGACGCCGCCACCCCGCCCACCGTCAGTACCAGCGGTTCGGAGATCCCGAACCGTCGCGCCAGCGCCGCCAACGCGGCCGCCGACGCGACGAGAACAACCAGGCCGATCGCGACATGCACGGTGAAATTCTCGCAGAGCGCACGATCGGCTATCGGCCGGCGCGGTAGATGACACGTGCACGGCCGACCGAACTACTGTGCCCGGGCGCACACACGCGCCATGCTTGTCGACGACAAGGAGGTAGACATGGAGGAGTTCGCGTCCTGGCGGGCGAACGGACGACGCCACACTCATCGCGGCCACCAGATCTTCTGGCGCGACGGAGGCGCAGGCACCCACGGGACGCTGGTGTGCATCCACGGATTTCCCACCGCGTCCTGGGACTGGCATCGGATCTGGCCGGGCCTGTGCGAACGATTCGCCAGGGTCATCGCCCCCGACATGATCGGCTTCGGCTGGTCGGCCAAACCCCGCCACTACGACTACCGCATCACCGACCAAGCCGACATCCACGAGAACCTGCTGCGGGAACAGGGCATCAGCCGGTACCACATCCTCGCCCACGACTACGGCGACACCGTCGCCCAGGAGCTTGTGGCCCGCGACGCCGAACGCCGCGCCGCCGGCGACGAATCCCTGGTGATCGAGTCGGTGTGCCTACTCAACGGCGGCTTGTTCCCCGAAACACACCGCCCCCGCCCGGTGCAGCGGCTGCTGGCGAGCCCGCTCGGCCCGCTGGTCGGCGTCCTGGGCAGCGAACGCACCTTCCACCACAGCTTGGCCGCGGTATTCGGGCCCGACACCAAACCCACCGACATCGAACTGCACCAGTTCTGGCTGCTGTGGTGCAGCAGGCACGGCAAGAGCAACGGCCACAAACTCATCCGCTACATGGCCGAACGCCGCAAGCAGCGCAAGCGCTGGGTGGGCGCACTGCAGCAGACCCAGGTCCCGGTCCGGCTCGTCGACGGCCTGTCCGATCCCGTCTCCGGCGGCCACATGGTGCACCGCTACCGCGAACTGATCACCGACCCCGATGTCGTGGAACTGTCGCGAATCGGCCACTACCCGCAACTGGAGGCACCCGAGCAGACCCTCGCGGCATTCCTGGAATTCCACGACACCCGCGTCCACAAGCCCACGGCCTGACCGATGTTGCGGACCGGCCCGGCCGGTCCGCAACATTAGGGTGTAGTCCACGACCGCGCTGGACCGCTTCCGAAACGCGTTCGCGTGGAACCGTTCTCGCGTCCCGACCGCCGACATGCGCACCGAAGGAGCCGCCGATGTCCGCCGCCGACCTGCCCCTGGAAACCATCGAACTCGACCAGTCCGGGCGGGTACTCACCGCGCGTGTGGTCGCGCCCCCGTGGAACTTCGTCACCACCGCGGTCGTCCGCGACCTCGACCTTCTCACCGCCGCGGTCGATATCGACGACACCGTGGGCGCGGTCGTGCTCACCGGAGGACTGCCCGGCCGCTTCCTCACCCATGCCGACCCCGCCGCCCTCGGCGGCATGATCGAAAAGCCACGCCCCTTCGTCCCCGCTCGCGCCGCCGCACCGTTCCTGCGCGCCGCCGCTGCCGTCCTGCACGTTCCCGGCGCCACCGACCTGGTCGAACGCCACGGCGGCGGTCTCGGTGCGGGCCTGGTCTGGGGTTACCGCTGGAAACGCACCACCTTGCGGATGAACCGCTCCGGCGTCGCCTACCTCGCCGCCATCAACGGACCCGCACTCGGCGGCGGGCACGAGATCGCGCTGGCCTGCGATCTGCGCTACGCCGCCGACGCCGACCACGTGCGCTTGGGCCAGATCGAGACGCTGGCCAACCTCATTCCCGGCGGCGGCGCGACCCAACGCCTCACCCGCCTGCTCGGCGCCGCCAAAGCCATCGAGGTCACCCTCGAAGGCACGCCGTTCACCGCCCAGGAAGCGCTGCGTCTCGGCCTGGTGAACCGCGTACTGCCGGCCGAGGACCTGCTCACCGAAACCCAGGCCACCGCGGCCCGGCTGGCCGCCCGCAACCCGGTCGTCGTCGCCGAACTCAAACGCGCCGTCTACTTCGGCTCCGACAAATCCCTCTCCCGCGGCCTCGACGCCGAACAAGCCGGATTCGTCTCCGTCGGCACCACCACCGCGGCCGCCCGCACCACCAAAGCCTTCTTCGAAGACCTCGACCGCCTCGCCGACACCCCGTTCCTGGCCGACCCCCAACCCTGGCTGGACGGCACCCGCGTCGACCAGGTGAGCAAATGACCCACCTCGCGGGGGACGACACCCACGGGGGCCGTCAGCGTTCCACGCTCATAGTCAGGTGCAGTGAAGTCGGCGGAGCGGAAGCGAGTCGCTCAGCCGGGGATGTATGACCCGGACCCGTACTGCTCGACGTCGCGGCGGTACTGGTCCTGCCAGTGCAGGAACTCGTGGCCGTTGCCGCGGAACTTGCCCTGCAGCTCGCCGGGAAGGCCTCCGGTACAGGCTCTGGCCAGGAATTCCACCATCCCGTACGGCAGCACCGTCAATTCGTCGTCGTATACGCACACCGGCCACTCGGCGCTCGACTCACCCTCGACGCGCCACAGGTAGTAGAAGTCGCCACCGCCATCAACACCCCAGTGGATATACATGTCACCGTCACCCAGAATCTCGGCCCTGTACGGCTTGGCAGCAGCCCGCCGAAACGTCCCGGTGATCTCCACCACACTCGTGCTGTACCGGTGGCCGGGCGCCGTCGCCGGTGCCGCGATCAGCAGGGAGTCGTCAAGCAACCCGGCGCCGTAGACCGCGAGGAAGTCGAGGTAGTCCGGCGGCAGTTGGACCCCCAACGCCGCCTCGGCCTCCGCCACCCCCTGCAGGTCCAGCGCCGCCCACTCCGCGCTGGCCGGCGACGGCGGCAGAATCCGCCGCAAACGTTCGAGCGCATCGCTTGTCATCGGTTCTCCCTAATCCGTCGGACCCGTCGGAACGGGACTCGCCGGATTCATGCGATTGTCCGGGTCAGCCGTGTCTCGTGACCCGCCCTGGCTTCACGGTTCAACAGCCCGTTGCGAGACATCGGTGTTCAGTGCCGGCGGGCGGAGGCGCACCCATCATGCCAACATTCGCGCGTGTCGGCCCGAGCTGTTCCCAGTCACGGCTGTAGCCCGCAACACGCCTTGCATGCGGCAACCGCGGGAGACCTGAACTAGCGACCCCATCCGGCGGAGGGACATTCCGGACAGCCGAACCGCCACCGCCATAACCGCTGGTCAAGCCGTTTGGCGCCAGCCAACGGCGATCACGCTGCCGAGCAGACGGTCCACACTCGTCAAGCGGTCGGCGCGGGTTCGCGCTCGCTGAGGTCCACACGCTCCCCGGAATCGACCGACGCCCGCGTCACCGTCACCCACGTGTTGTTCACCGCCGCCGTCCCCGAGAACGTGTCGGTCACCGCCGGATCGTGCAGCAGGTTCACATTCGCGCCCGGCAGCGACGCCGCCACCGTCCACCCGACACCCGGCTCCTGATGTCCCCACCCGTGCGGGATCGCCACCGTCCCGGCCCGGATATCGTCGCTGACCTCCAACGGCACCACGATCGCCCCGGTGCGCGAACGCACCGTCACCGGCTCACCGTCGCGCAACCCGCGCGCCGCCGCATCCTGCGGATGCATCAGCGCCGTGCAACGATCGCGCCCCTTCACCATCGACGGCACATTGTGCAACCACGAATTGTTGCTGCGCAGATGACGGCGACCGATCAACTTCAAGTCGTAGCCGCCGGCAGGCGCGGTCACCGCCTCACCCCGCCGCGCGGCCGCGAGAACTTCACGCGCGGCCGCCACGAAATCCTCCGGCGCCACATGCACCTTCCGATCCTTCGTCCCCAGCAGCGACCGCAACCTCGGCCGCAACGGACCCAGATCGATACCGCCCGCCGCCGCACGCGCCTTACCCACCGTCAAACCCTTGCGACCCCGCCGCAACACCCCATACGGCCCCGCCGCCACCCCCAGCGTGGCGATCCGCACGGGGCTGACCCGATCGAACACCGCGTTGAGCACCCGCGCGGTGAACCGCCGCGCAGGCAACGGCACCATCTCGGTGACCAACCGCGCCATGATCTGCCAATCCTCCAGCCCATCGGCGGGCGGCTCGAACACACGCGCGTCGAAACGCAGATTGTTGCGCACACTGAACACCGGGAACAGGATGTTGACATCCTCGCGCTCCAACGGCGAGATCGGCGGCAGGATGATGTCCGCGTGCCGCGTCGTCTCCGTGACGTACATGTCCACGGCCACATAGAAATCCAGCCCGTCCAGCGCCGCCCCCAACCGGCCGCGCTGCGGCGTGGACAACACCGGATTGCCCGCATACGTGATCATCGCGCGGATCCGGCCCGGCCCCTCGGCCGACATCTCCTGCGCCAGCGCCGCCACCGGCAACTCCGAGCGGAACGACTTGTAGGTCCCGGAGCTGTCGGTCCACGCCCCATACCCCATCGGCAGGTACTTCGCATACCGCGGCGCATCGATCGGCGGCGTCGCGAACATCTGCCCACCCGCCCGATCCAAGTTGCCCGTCACCGCGTTGATCGTGTTCACCAGCCAATGCGTCAACGTGCCGGTCACCTGCTGGCACACCCCGATCCGCGCGTACAGCACCGCCGAGCGCGCCGCCGCGTGCTCCCGAGCCAGCCCGCGAATCGTCTGCGCGTCCACTCCCGCGTACTGCGCCATCTGCTCCGGCGACGCCTCGGCCACCAGCGCACGCAACCGCTCCCAACCGGTGCTCGACGCGCGAATCGCCTTCTCGTCACACAGATCCTCGGCGACCAGCACATGCAACATCGCCAGCAGCAGATACACATCACCGCCCGCAGCCACCGCGACATGCTGATCGGCCAGCCGCGCCGTCTCGGTCCGCCGAGGGTCGATCACCACGACCTTCCCACCACGCCGCCGCACGTCCCGGATCCGCTGCTTCGCATTCGGCATGGTCGTCACCGACCCGTTCGACACCGCCGGATTCGCCCCCAGGATCACCAGGCGGTCGGTCCGATCGATATCGGTCACCGGCATCAGCACATTCGAGCCGAACATCCGCCACGCGACGAACTCCTGCGGAAACTGATCGATCGACGACGCCGAAAAGAAGTTCCGCGTCAGCAGCACCGACCGCAGCAACACCGCGTACAGCACCGACGAGCTGTGCGCGGCCGGATTCCCCAGATACATGCCGATCGCGCTGTTGCCGTGCTCGCGACGCACCTCGCGCAACCGCCGACCGATCTCGTCGAATGCCTCGTCCCAGCCGATCGGCTCGAACGACGAACCCACCCGCCGCACCGGCGTCCGCAACCGATCCGGGTCGTGGTGCAACCCGCCCATCGCCGTCGCCTTCGGGCAGATGTACCCCTTCGACAGCACGTCCTGCGGATTGCCCTCGATCCGCGTCACCTGGTCACCGGAGACCGTGACGAGAATTCCGCAGTGCGCCTCACACAACGTGCACTGCCGGGCAATGGTGGTAGCGCTCATGAATTTTCACCTTCTGCCGGATCGCTTCCCACAGGCTATCTGGGACAGCTGCTTCCGTACAGGGATCTATGCCGGGCGGAGGCGGACATGCAAATGCATGTCGTGCCAACCGTCCGCGTGCAACCCAGCACTGCGCCGGACACCCTCCGGCGCGAATCCCGCCTTCACCGCCGCCCGGCAGGACGCGGCATTACGCACCGAGTGCGACACCTCCAGCCGATGGAAACCCACCTCGAACGCCCACCGAGTCACCGTCTCGACCGCGGCGGGCGTCACGCCGCGGCCCCGCCATCCCGGAGCCGTCCAGTACGCGATCCCCGACACGCCATCCGCCGCCGACATGCCCCGCAAACCGACCCGCGCCGCCACCACGTCACCGACGACGACAGCCCACTGCGGGCCGTCACCATTGCTCCACCCCGCCTGCCAGCGGGCGATCAACTCCCGCGCCTCGGCCTCGGAGACGACATCGCGAACATGCCAGCGTTGGATATCCGGATCCTGGTAGACGGCCTGGATCACCGCCGCGTCGGCGTTCGTCCAAGGCCGCAACAACACGGTCTCACCCCTCAAAGCGGGCTGCGTCCCGGCTGCGAACACTTCGGCGGCGACCACATCGGGCATCAGAGCGGACACATCCGGATTGTCACTCACACGCGCGCTCTGCCGCCACGCATTTCGTCGACCGAATCGCCGAAGACTATTCGCACCAACCTGTTTCGCACGTGACGACGCCGCGCGGCCGCCCACAGTACCCACCGGCAGGATATGCGCCGTCACCAGGCGAGGTACGGCCAGCCGCACGCCTGCGCCCGAAACGTGCTCATATCGACCCGAGCACCCCGACGGACAGCGTCTCGTTTCCCATCGTGCCCGGCCGTGGCCACTCGGTGCGCCCCACGCAGACGACGCGGGACGTCGTGCCGGATCCGCAGCACCGCGCGGTTGCTACGTCGTGCTCTGCGCGGCGCGGTCGCTCGCTACCGGTACACCGGAGTCGAGCAGAATCGAGGCGAGCAGGTGGCGGGAGCGCGCCAGATCCGAGGCAAGCGCGTCCATTCGGTCGATCTCCGACTTCAAGATCGCTACCACCTCGGCACACGGCTCGAACCGCGGAACGGTGTCGCGGGCGCATGGCAGTACCCGACGGATGACATCGGTGGGCAACCCGGCTGCCAGAAGAGCACGGATACGAAGAACGGTCTCTACGGTGGAGTCGTCGAATCTGCGGTAGCCGTTGCCGCCACGCGCTGCCGTCAGCAAACCCTGCCGCTCGTAATAGCGCAATGCCCTCGTGCTGCAACCAGTGCGCTGCGCTAGTTCACCGATCCGCATACCACTCACCTCGACCTTGACCTTGACGCTGGCGTCAATGTTTACCGTAGCCCAATGCAGATCGGAATCTTCACCGGCGTGACCGACGAAAGCATCGGCCCGGCCGACCTCGCCCGGGCAGTGGAAGACCGCGGCTTCGAGTCGCTGTTCGTCGCCGAGCACACACACATACCGGTCACGGTCACCACGCCATACCCCGGTGGCGACGAGATCCCACACGACTACCACCGCAATCTCGACCCGTTCGTCACATTGTCGTTCGCAGCCGCCGCGACACAACGGCTACGGATCGGCACGGCCGTGACGCTGGTCGTCCAACGCGATCCGATCATTCTGGCCAAGGAAGTGGCGAGCCTGGACCTGGCCTCGGGAGGACGGTTCGAACTCGGCGTCGGCGTCGGCTGGCTGCGTGAAGAGATGCGCAACCACGGCACCGATCCCAGAACACGAGTTGCGCTACAGCGCGAACGACTCCTCGCGATGACAAACATCTGGACCCACCGACAAGCCGAATTCCACGGCGACTTCGTCGATTTCGACCCGCTGTACTCGTGGCCGAAGCCAGTCCAGCAGCCGCGCCCCCCGGTGTGGCTCGGCGGCTGGGGACCATCCACACACCAACGCATCCTCGACCACGCCGACGGATGGTTGGCCCCCGTCGGCCTACCACTCGACGAGCTGGCGAGGGGGATCCACGAACTACAGGCCCTGGCCGACCGCCACGGTCGAGCGCCGGTGCCGGTGATCGCGACACTGTTCCAACCACAGCGCCACCAACTGCAATACCTGGCGGAGTTGGGAATTCACCGCACATTGCTGGGCATCGTTCCAGTTCTGCCACACGATGCGGCGCTGCACGAGTTGGACCGGCTCGCCGAGGTGAGCTTCGGACCACACCGCTGAACCGACATCGAAGTCACACCCTCGTCACTGTGACGATTCGAAGACGCTTCGAAGAGGAGTAGGGGAGTCGAGCTACCCGGCCGGAGCTTCCACCACTTCACCGCCGACGGCAAGCACCGGCTTCGACGGCGAAAACCCCGGCAGGAATCGGTTCACAGCAGGGATCATCAGGTGGATCAGCGGTCCGATCCCGAAGGCGTAGACCAAAGTCCCCACACCGACGCTGCCGCCGAGAACCAATCCCGTCGTCAACACCGTCACCTCGATCGCCGTGCGCACCACCCACACCGAACGTCCAGTGCACCGGACCAGTCCAGTCATCAGTCCATCCCGCGGGCCCGGACCCATACCCGCGCCGATGTACAACACACTCGCCACCGCGTTCAACACGACAGCGGCCCCCATGGCACCGGCCCGCACCGCCAGCGCATCCCACGACGGCAGCCAGGCGAGCCCGGCATCGACCGACACGGCGATCACCACGACATTGCTCACCGTGCCCAGACCCGGCAACTGTCGCAGCGGAATCCAAGCCAACAGCACCGCGACACCGGTCAGTGCCGTGACGGCACCGAAACTGATCGGCACGTGCCGCGCCACACCTTGATGAAACACATCCCACGGATCCAGCCCGAGCCCCGCCCGCACCATCACCGCCATCGAGAACCCGTACAACCACAATCCGACCTACAACGCGACCAACCGACGAACCAGCACCGACCCAGCGTGCCCGCAACTGGCCCCCACAGCCAGAGCCAATCACCGAACACTGGACTGTGCGACGACAGCCATCCAGCGCCATCCCGGTCCACCGAGCCCGCCGCTAGCCCCAACGAGCCCGATCTAGGAAAATTCCAAGACTCGTCAACCAACCCACTCCAACCATCCTGGGGTAGGGGGCAGGTCCGCAACGATGCGGTCGACGTCGCCCAACCGTTCGTTCCACGACGTCGCCGACCAATCATCCACTGCCGCAGAGCGTCATACGTCGACGGCATATTTGCCAAGTTCTTCGTATCGGCGCGCACCTGGCCACGCAATACGTCACAGTGACAAAATGACGATGCACAACCTGTTATGCAGCAGGTTACGCAATCAGGTCACTCCCGGAATCGCAGCAGAAGTCCGACAGCCCTCGAACTCACCGAATCATTCTCGCCTTACCGGATCGGGCAGACAGACAACGAATACGCTGCACAATCACTGCTGCGAACCGCCCCAAAATTGCGCCGATAATCAACATTATGTCAACTAGAGGACTGGTAACCGCCCCTCCGGTTCGAAGAAGCCTCATCTCCCGGCGCATCCAAGTGAGACGTATCGGCGAGGCTGAGGATCGCGCGGTTGCGAACGGCACGAAACCGCCACCCTCCACCGGCAGCATCATCCACGTGGTGATGACGAAGGCCAGCGCGTAGCCGTGCGTTACGACGATGTGGTCGTGGTCGGTGTCCGCGCCGGTTCGCGGCTCGGCGCCGGGCCCAACCCCGAAATATGACCCGGCGTCGAGGAGGCGGATTCAAGCCAGCAAGTCCGCGAGTTCCGCGTGCAGATCCAGCAACGTGGAAATCTGACCGGCCGGACGGCGGCCCATACCGCACTCGGTGGCGATGCCGAACTCGCCGACCACCGAGCGGGCAGCTTCGATCCGTGCCAGCGCGCCGGCACGGCCGTCGGTCGCGTGCACCAGCCCGAGGTGCAAGTCCGTTCCAGATGGCAAAACAAGATCGGCGAGAGGCTTGAAATAGTCGGCATCGGTACGCGAGCGCGGAACCGGCAGGTGAATCCAGTCGACCCGCCGCTCCAGCCCGCCCAGGATACGGCCGGCGACCGCAGCCAGCTTGCCGGTATCGGCGGGTTCGGCGAAGTGCCGGTGACCGAAATCGCCATAGCAGAGGTGATAACCAAGATCTACCGACTCGGGCACAGCACCGCCCAACCGAACGAGCCGCCGCCCCACTTCCTCGAGCTGCGTCGGGTAGTCGGAGCCGAACCACGACGGGAAGACGCCCTCGAAGATCGCGAACTCGACCGCGGCATCCCACTGCACCGCAAGATCTTCCGCCGGGATCGTGCCGAGGATGACGGCGAGTTCGTCGAGCAGCCGCGCCTCGTACCTACGCTCCAACTCGCCCTGCGGACCCGCGACGAACGCACCGATCACCGCGATAGGCGTTGGCAAGCTCACCTGGAACCGAATGCCCGCGGGGATCGTCCCGTCCTCACGCAGCCGGTGGAAGACTCGCCAGGATTCCAGCGCCGCCTCCGCGTAACCCAAGGGACCAAAGTCGATCGACGCCGCGTCCACGCCGGGCTTGGGCCGCACCCGCTCGCTCGGCCCGTACTCGGGGCTCGGCGGCGGAATGGTTTCCAGATCCGGATGCGCCTGCATCTTGGGCAACTGCCACACTACCCAGTTGTCCCGAACTCCGGTCTCCCCATCCGGAATGCGCTTCAAGTGCTTGCCGATTCGCCGCGCCGCCTCGGTGAAGACTGTTTCCGCATCCGCCAACGGCACACTGCCGCACAGATGAACTCCGCGCCCCTCACCCACCACAACCTCCTCCGCAGGGCCTACCACTGGTTGGGCCGAACTGATCGAAACCAGACATTTGCCACGCTCCGTCCAGACGTCCGGATCGAGATATAGCTATCGATCATCTAGCGCTATGCGATGCAGCGTATGCGCGGAGTGCGAAGTGAGATCCCCAGTTCTGGGAACCATCGGCGATAGGTTCACTGGCCGAACACTCCCCCTTCCGGCTTGCCGGTCATGGCGCTGCGCAACGAGAATCAGGCCCGCCGACTTGTTCTTCTCGATCGCCCCGGAGGTTCGTCGCCATCTGCGAACTACTCGTTCTCGTCAACGGACTACCAGGCTCCGGGAAGTCCACCTTGGCTCCGGCGCTGGCGCTCGAACTCGGTGCGCACTTGATCACGCGGGACGCCATCAAAGAGGCGCTGGGCTCAGGGCTCGATCACACCGCGGTACTACCGAATATCGGGGCGATCGCGACAGAGGCCGCCTGGGCGCTGGCCGCCGCGCTTCCCGGTGTCGCGCTGATCGACTCGTGGTGGTTCAAACCCCGAGATGCGCGCTACGCCGCCAACGGCATCGTGAAGTCGGGCGCGACGCGAGCAGTGGAGGTCTGGTGCTCGGTTCCGCCGGAGCTCGCCCGCGACCGATACCGCGGCCGTACACGTGCCGCCCTGTACCACGACGACGCGCACCTCGCGCACGACTGGGACCACTGGGCGCGCCTGGCCGAACCGCTCGCGCTCACGCCGGTCGTCGCCGTCGATACCACCGGCCCGGTCGACGGATCCGACCTCGCACGCCGGATCATGGCCGCAGCGACTGTTGCCATCGGCGACGTCCTCTAGCACTGGATTCACATCACGCCTGGTCCCCCGGCCTCGATGTTGCTTTGGTTTGAGTCCGGCTGGGTCGGAACTTCGACGGTAGGTGGAATCATGCATATATACGCAAAGGAACGTATCGCAATTTTTTCCCTTCACGCGCTAATGCACGCGCACCACGGATCGCTTCAAGCGACGCTCATGATGTCGCGAGGTATGCATGAACGGTTCTCACGCCCGCATCCCGCGTTGAACCGGATTGTCCACCTACAGAACGTTTTACGCATCGCCACGACTCTTACCAGCACTCCCCTACCTCATTTCCGCGCAAGCCCGAACGCCGGACACGCTTCCCGCACGACTTCCGACCTCGCACAGCGGCATTCGCGAACCGATAGCAAGCTGAACTAACGTTCGAATCGTGCTTGGACATTCACATGCGACCAGTGGCGCGTTGGCCTGGTCGGCGGCAGCGGCGACGCTGCCGGTCACGATCTTGACGTTTCCGGCTCTCCAGGATGCGACGGGACATCTCGGTACCGTCGATCTGCTGCTCGGCGTCTTTCTCACGGCCGGGGCCGCACTGCTGCCAGACGCGGACCACCCCGACGGGACCATCTCGCACACTTTGGGTCCGATCACGCACACCGCATGCAAGCTCATCTCCTGGGCCTCCGGCGGCCATCGCGGCGCCACGCACTCCCTGGTCTTCGTCGCGGCCGCCGCCTACGGCACGTGGGCCGGCGAGCACTGGCTCGGGCACTGGTTCACCCTGAGCCTGGTTTTCTTCCTCCTCGCCCTGGCTGTGCGCGCACTGCATCTGTGCCCGTCCGGCAACAACTTCAAGGCATGGGGACCGATCGTCGTGCTCGCCTCCGCGGGCACGTTCGCCATGGAACATTGGATCGCCGACAAGCCGGTCTGGCTGCCGTTCGCGGTCGGACTCGGCGCACTGGCCCACCTGCTCGGCGACTGCCTCACCGAGCGCGGCTGCCGCCTGTTCTGGCCCTTCGGCCTACGAGTCAGCCTTCCCGTCATCGAGCGCACCGGGAACAAGGTCGAAACCTTTATCATCGCACCGCTTTTCACGGTCGGTACCCTGGCAATTCTCTGGTACACCATCACCCACCAGCCCTGACGTCTCGATGCCGCTGCCCAGGCCGCCGCGCTCCCGGCGGCGCGATTGCCGCGACAGGCGGCCTGGGCAGCAGCGTGAGAGGCCGCCCGTTCCGCTCCGCGTAGTCGTCGCCGATCTCGCGCGCTCCCCTCCCCCTTCAATGCTGCTTTGGCCTGTTCGGGTTGAGTGAGGCGGGCTGGAATGATAAGGAATTCGTAGATGCGCATATCTACGTATCGACATGTTTCTACGCGCAGTCCGTACGCATCCGTCCTTGGCACCTCCGCCTCCGCCCATAAGCGGTCCCCGACCGCGCACCGTTTCTCGGAGACCTCGGCACTCCCCCGGCTACCCTGATGCCATGCTCGCCTCGACCATGCAGCCGCAACGCTGGACACCACCGCGCTCCCCCGCACGAGCGCATCAAACTCGTAGTGCTCCACCTCTTCCCGACATCCGGCGCCTCGAGCTGCCGGGTGCCGGCCCGGAAGATGTCGTCCTCTCCCCCGACGGCAAGATCATCGCGGGCGTCGAAGGCGGTGCGGTCCTCAGCATCGATCCGGCGACCGGCGACGTCCGCGAACTCGCGAACACTGGAGGCCGCCCGCTCGGTCTGCACGCCGACGCCGACGGGCGCGTGCTGATCTGCGATTTCGAACGTGGACTGCTGGAGCTGGACGCCGAGGGCGGGCTGAACGTCCTGGTCGACGAAATCGACGGCGAGCGACTACGGTTCGCCAGCAATGTGGTGCGCGATGCCGACGGCACGATCTACTTCTCGGCGTCGTCGCGCCGGTACTCGCTCGACGAGTACATGGGTGACATCCTGGAGCACTCCGGCACGGGTCGCCTGTTCCGCCGGGACCCCGCGGGCAACGTGGAGACGCTCATCGACGATCTGCAATTCGCCAACGGCGTGGTCCTGGCACCCGATCGCTCCAGCGTGGTCGTCGCGGAGACCGGCGGCTACCGTCTCACGCGCTATTGGCTGACCGGCCCGAAGGCGGGAAAGCAGGAACGTTTGATCGAGAATCTGCCCGGATTCCCGGACAACCTCGGCCTCGGCAGCGACGGCCTGATCTGGATCACGCTTCCTTCGCCGCGTAATCCGTTGCTGGATCGCCTGCTTCCGCTGCCTGGCATTCTGCGGCGCATCGTGTGGACGCTGCCGAAGTGGGTGCAGCCGAAGCCTGCGCGGACGGTGTGGGTGCTGGCGGTCGATTTCGACGGCAACGTCGTGCACGACCTTCAGGTCGAGGGCACCGACTATTCGATGGTGACCGGCGTGGTCGAGCAGGACGGCGTGCTGTATCTGGGCAGTCTCACCGAGGCGGCGGTGGCCGTGTCGCGGGTGCCGTAGGGTTCACTTTTCAGTGCACACTTGTACACTGAGCTTGTGACGGAGGATGTGACCCAGCGGCAAGCGGAGGTCAGGGCGCTGGCCCGGTTGGCCGGTGACGAACTCGGCGGTGCGGTCGACGGGATCGCGGCCGTGCACCGGGCGATCGCGCAGCGCGTGTTCGCGGCGGTGCGGTGGGGCGTGGGGCCTGCGGCGGCTCCGGTCGAGTTGATGCACGATGCGATCGCGGAGAGCGTCTACCGCGTGGTCGGTGGATCCGCGGTGGCGGCGGGCATGGTCGCGGAACGGGCAGCGGATCTGCCCGGCGCCGCACCGTCACGCACGGTGTACGGCTCGGGATTGCTGGCCGCGCTGCAGGGTTTGATCGGTGATGATCTCGAACGGACGCGGCCGATTCTGGCCGGGCCGATGACGTTCCGGATCGACGGCGCTCCCGTGCCCGCGGAGCTCGTCGGTGCGCGCGTTCAACGGCCCGCCGCGCACATCGTGGTGTTCTTGCACGGCTTGGTGGAAACCGAGCACGCGTGGGGTTTGGGCGGCGGGCCGACCTACGCCGAGCGTCTGGAGTCCGATACGGGATGCACGTCGTTGCAGGTCCGGTACAACACCGGTCTGCATATCTCGGAGAACGCGGCGCAGTTCAGCGAGCTGATGCAGGGCTTGGTCGACGGGTGGCCGGTGCCGATCGAGCGGGTGTCGCTGGTAGGTCATTCGATGGGTGGGTTGGTCGCCCGGGGTGCGTGCTTTGTGGCGAGTGAAGCCGGGGTGCCGTGGGTGCGGCGGGTGCGCCACGTGGTGTGCCTGGGTTCACCGCATATGGGCGCGCCGCTGGAGCAGTTGGTGCATTACGCGTCGGCGGCGCTGGTGCGGTTTCCGGAAACTCGTCCGTTCGGGCGGCTGTTGCGTCGCCGCAGCGCGGGTATCCGGGACCTTCGGGACGGCTCCCTGGTGGACGAGGATTGGCGTGATCTGGACGCCGATGCGCTGCGTCGCCGGGCGGTTCGGGAGGTTCCGCTGCTGCGGGACGCGGAGCATTATTTCGTTACCGCCACGGTCACGAGGAATTCGCGGCATCCGCTGGGGCGTGTGATCGGTGACGGGCTGGTTCTCACACCGAGTGGTGGGGGCCGGGCTCGGACCCGGCGCATCGGGTTCGATGTCGACAAGGGTATGCATGTCGCGTCGGCGCATCACTTCACGTTGCTCAATCACGCGGCGGTCTACCGCGCGTTGCGTACCTGGTTGGCCTCGGAATCGGCCGGGTCCGATGAAGTTTCTCGCTGAACTCCCGGCGGGGCAAGGCGTGGCCGTGCCCCGCCTCGGCGTTCAGAGAAGGTCTTCGGGGTCGGCGTCGGCTTCGAGGCGCACGTCTTCGGCGAAGCGGCTTTCGGTTTCGGCGTCGTCGTGCTCGGTGTGGGCGGCGTAGAGCAGCAGGCAGCCGCGGATACCGTCGAGGAGGTCTTCCAAGAGGTCGAGAGCGGGGCGGGCGGGGTCGAGTCGGCTGATGCGGAAGCTGGTGAGCATTGCTTCGCGGGTGTCGGCGTCGACGCCGAATCGGTGGGCTTGGGCTTCGATGTCGGCGACGCGGGCGACGAGGCTCCAGGGGGCCGGGACGCGGCCTTCGTGGACGGCCATCGCTTCGGCGATCAGGTCGAGGACGACTTCGGTCGGGGTGTCGCCTGCGGCGAGCCGTTCGAGGACGAGGGTGGGTGTCTCGACTTGGAGTGCTTCGATGTCGTCGGCTTCGGCGACGACATCGGTGGTGGCTACGTTCGCGGCCTCGCCTGCGACTTCGGCGGCGGCGTAGAGCCAGTGTGCCGCGGCGACGGAGGCGGAGGCGGGGTCGAGTTCGGTGAACAGTTCGATGCTGCCGAGTGGGTCGTTGCGCAGGAGTGCGTCGGCGGCGTGGACCTGGGCCGGGGATACGTCGGGGCGGGACAGTTCGACGGCTTGGCGGGCGCGGCCGGAGAGGTCGCCGCGTTCGGCGGATTCGATGGCTTCCTGTTCGGTGCGTACCTCGGCGGCGACGGTTTCGAGCAGGGCGGCGTGGTCGATGTCGTGCAGGGTGCGGCCGATGCGGTGGGCGGATTCGACGACGCCGCTGTAGGAGACGAGCAGTCCTTCGTCGGTGGGCAGGTGGGGATTGCGCAGTCCCGCTTCGACTTCTTTGAAGTTGCGGCGTTCTTCGGCGCGGCGCCATGCTTCGCTGTTGGGGACGTCGGGGTCGCCCGCGGCGCTGGCGGGGTGGGTGTAGGTGCGCCATTGGAACCGCGAGAGGGTGGTGAGGTTCGACGCCAGATCGGTTGCCTGGTCCGTGGTCACCTGCGGGGGCAGGGTGGCCACCGTCTGGGCGAGGTCGCCTCGTCCGGTCGCCCAGGTGGCGACGAGGGCGGCGCGGTCGGCATCGAATGCGTATCTGGTCACCTGGGCAAGTCTGGTCGATCGGCGGCGGATGCGCTCGGTCAATTGATTCGCTTGTGTGATGTTGTGCGGCGTTTCCTGGGGACGCGCTGGGAGGATGGGGCTATGACTGTCGATCATGGTGATCCGGGCGGCGGGCCTTCGGCAGTGGAGGCGGCGAGAACTATTGCGGCCGGGTCGAATACCGCGAGGTCGGCGAGTGCGGCGGCGGATGGTTCGCCGTGGGCGTGGAGTTGGCGCGGCGGTCGGGGTTGGGGTGGGCCCGGATTGTGACGGTTGTGGGATCTACGACACGCGAGTTCTTCCCCCGATCGCCAGCAATCGCACAGTTACGCTACGGCGATGCGTACACGCACTCACCGGCGCGGGTTCGCCGCGTTGTCGGCCGCTGCGGCGATGCTGATGGCTTCGGGGGTTTCCGCTGCTCAGCCGGGCCGGGAGTTGCCCGCGTTCGGTAGGGATTTCTTGTGGGGCGTGGCGTCGTCGGGGTTTCAGTCCGAGGGTCATGCGCCGGACAGCAACTGGTCGCGTTTCATCGCGTCGGGTGGGACGGCGGATCCGTATCTGGATTCGGTGGACTTCGCTCGCCGCTATCTCACCGATATCGATCTGGCGGCGCGGCTGGGTGTGCGGGTGTATCGGGTGGGTATCGAGTGGGCGCGGTTGCAGCCGGCGCCGCATGCCTGGGATGAGGCGGCGTTCGGGTTCTACGACGATGTGATCGCCCGGATCGTCGCGGCGGGGATGCGGCCGATGCTGACGTTGGATCACTGGGTGTATCCGGGGTGGGCGGTGGATCGGGGCGGGTGGCGCGATCCGGGCATGGTGGAGGATTGGCTGGCGAACATGCGCAAGGTGGTGCGGCGGTATGCCTCGCGTGATCCGCTGTGGGTGACGTTCAACGAGCCTGTGGCGTATGTCGGCACCGAGTTGCGCACGGGCGGGATCGGTGTCGATGAGGCGCCGGTGATGCTGGATCGGATCGCGCAGGCGCACAACGAGATCTACGACGTCATCCACGGTTATCGGTCGGGTGCTCAGGTGACCAGCAATCTGGGGTATGTGGCGGGTGCGGAGACGGAGGTGAATCAGCCGATTGTGGATCGGATTTCGGCGAAGTTGGACTTCATCGGTCTGGACTATTACTTCGCTCCGTTGCCGCAGACCGGGGAGGCGGCGCAGGGCGGTGTGGAGGGGGGTCCGCCGATGTGGGAGCTGCCGGTGCATCCGGAGGGTATCTACTACGCGTTGCGGCATTACGCGCGCCAGTTTCCGGGGCGGCCGCTGTATGTGGTGGAGAACGGGCTTCCGACGGAGAACGGGCAGGTGCGCCCGGATGGGTATACCCGCGCCGATCATCTGCGGGACACGGTGTATTGGTTGCAGCGGGCGAAGGCCGATGGGATGAATGTGGTCGGCTACAACTATTGGAGTCTGACGGACAACTATGAGTGGGGTTCCTATGCGCCGCGGTTCGGGCTCTATACGGTCGATGTGCTGACCGATCCGACGTTGGCGCGCCGCCCGACCGATGGGGTCGACGCGTATGCCCGGCTGATCCGCGCGGGTGGTGTGGCGCCGGATTATCGGCCGACGCGGGCTCCGGTTCCCTGTGTCCACATCGATGCGGCGGAGACCTGTGTCGGGGAGGATCCGGCCTAGCGCGGTTGTCGCCGGGTGGTGGTGGGGTTCCGGTAACGTCGGGCGGAAGTGCACGCGTTCGCGGGTGGGGCACGCTCCCCCCGGAGAGGTGATTCATGACGACCGATAGTCACCTGCCGCTCGGCTTGCGGTACCCGGCGGCGTCCTTCTCGGAGTATCTGCGCCGGTATGCGCCGCGGTTGTTGCCGGATCCGGATTTCGGCGGTGGCGCGAGTGGTGTCGCGCCGCACGGGACGACGATCGTCGCGATCGGTTATCGCGGTGGTGTGCTGGTGGCGGGTGATCGGCGGGGCACGATGGCGCATCTGGTGTCGACGCGCGATATGCAGAAGGTGTTCATCACCGACACGTATTCGGCGGCGGGTTTCGCGGGCACGGTCGGGATGGCGGTGGAGATGATCCGGTTGTTCGCGGTGGAGCTCGAGCATTACGAGAAGATCGAGGGAGCGTCGCTGACGTTCGACGGCAAGGCCACGAAGTTGTCGGCGATGGTGCGGGCGAATCTGCCTGCGGCGCTGCAGGATATGGCGGTGATCCCGGTGCTGGTCGGCTACGACCCGGACGCTGTGGAGCCGGAGCGGGCGGTGCGGATCGTGTCGTATGACGCGGTGGGCGGTCGGCAGGAGGAGCGTTTCGGTTACACGGCGGTCGGTTCGGGGTCGGTGTTCGCGAAGTCGTCGTTGAAGAAGACCTATCACCGTGCGATCGATGCGGAGGCGGCGTTGCGTCTGGCGGTGCAGGCGCTGTTCGACGCGGCCGATGACGATACCGCGACGGGTGGCCCGGATCTGTTGCGCGACATCTATCCGACCGCGGTGCTGGTCGATGCCGACGGCGCGGTGGAGGTGCCGGAGGAGCGTCTGGCGCGGATCGCCCGGGCGGTGGCGGATGCGCGTGCGGCCGCGGAGGGGCACTAGCGGCGGGATGTCCGCTTCGGGCGGTGCTGCTGGGAATGCGTTCGGGCGGCGGGGATTCGCGAATTTCCGGCCGTGTCGAGTTCGTGCCGCGTGAATTTTGTGACCGACGTCCTAGTGCTGTCTTGTTAAGCGTGTCACAGCAATCGGGGCGCGGCGCGTTGGGCATCGTTGCGGTGAAATCTGTGAATGTCGAGTTCAACGCCGTGCGCGAAAAGTTACTCGCCGGTTGGGTCACTCTTCGTCGGTAGGCCGTGGGAGCTGCGGCGATGCGTGGGAGATCGATCACGCTTGCCTGCTGTCGCGCAGCTGCTTACGGTGATTTTCGTCGATGGCCGATGATGCCCGATCGAATTACATCTTATCGATGTGCCGCGATATTCGGCTTCTGGGGCAATTCCACTGTTATTGCTCTGGGCGGCAGAGTTATTCATGCGGCACCGGCGAAACTGGAGCAATGGTACAACCAACCCCCTGGCAGGCAAGCAAAACGCGCGACCGTCGGAGCCGTGGCTCCGGAGGCACCGGACGCGGGGCGACGCCACCACGGGGTGTGGATTGGGGCTTCTTGTTCGCCGCGACCGCGAGCGCGGTCGGCTTCGCCTTGCTGTTCCAGCCGTGGCTTTCGGCGTCGGGTTCGGGTGGCGAGGCGCGCTCCGACGCGTTCGGCCGGGTGACCGGGGCGACCAATGGTTTCGACGAGTGGTCGGTGTCGAAGTTCCGTGACGTGAACATCAGCGGCGCCTGGGGTCTGCTGGCCGCGGCAGCGATGGTCGTCACCGTGTTCGCGGTGGTGGCGCAACTGCGGTTGCGGACCCGCGGGTTCGCGCACCTGGTGGTCGGCTCCAGTGTGCTGGCGGCGATCGTGGTGCTGAGCGCCTTGCTGTACCTGGATGCCAGGGGGCCGGAATTGCGGATCCTGGTCGATCCGGGTGAAGGTCTCGGCGCGGGGTTGCTGCACCGCATCTTCGGCGAGGGCGGGTCGGGCAGCGGGGAACGGCGTATGGCCAGCGCCGGACTCACGCCCGTGGCGTTGGTCGCCGGCGTGCTGAGCTCCGCCGCCGCGGTGGCCGCGATCGCGCAGGGCGCTCGCCGCTACAGCCTCAGCCCGATGCGGGCCCTGTCGTGGTTGGTGACGCCGCCGCCCGCCGAGCCCGAGCAGCCCGCGGCCGTCGCGGCGGCGCCGCGGCCGGCGGTACAGCCGACGCCGGACGCCGCCGAGCGGCTGCTGTGGGACGAACTGGTCTTCGATGACGACTTGGTCGCCAACGTCACGTGGGTGCGGAACACGAACCCGCCGCGGCCGGAAACCTCAGGGCATCGGTCGACGCCGGTCCTCACCCGCTAGCGCGCGATGCTGTGGTCCGGTCCCAGTACGCGCGCTCGTGTCTCGGGCGACCACTGCACATATTCCAGCTCGGCTCCGTCGGCATGCCGGACGTAGGCGAATGTCCCGGTGGCGCTGGTGAGTGGTCCTGCGATGAGTTCAGCGCCGTAGTCGGTCACCGTCCGCAGCAGAGCGTCGAGATCATCGACGATGACCGGGCCGACGGTGGTCCGGTAGCGCTCGACATCGTCCGGGTGGCCCGCGATGAGCAGGAAGTCGCCGACGGCGGCGAGTTCGGCGCGCTCGAAGCCGAAACGGAGATCGGCCTTCGCTCCGGCCAGCCGTTCGTAGGTCGGCAGGGCGGTGTCGAGGTCGGTGACGAAGACTCTGGCATAGGTTTTCAGGATGCGCACCGGTCCGACGCTAGGCGCGGATCGGCACGACCGGCAGTACGCACTCGAAGGTGAGTGGTGAGGATGTCCGAGACCGAGGAGCAGCAGGCCAGGGCGGTCGCCCGGCGTGTTTTCGCGGCGCTGTCGACGAAGTGGGCGTTGCGGGTGCTCGAGGAGATCGGGGACGGCGAACGCCGTTTCGGCGAGTTGCATCGGTCGATCGAGGGCGTGAGCTACAAGATGCTGACCGAGACACTGCGTTCGCTGGAACGGGAGGGTTTGGTCGCGCGGCGTGATCACCACACGGCCAATCCTCGGGTGGAGTATTCCCTCACCCCTGCGGGAGACGAGTTGCTGCGGCTGGTGCACGGTATGTGCGCGTGGTCGCGCGCCCATCTCGCCGAGTTGATGTGACAGCGGCTGCGTGCCGCACGTGTCAGTCCGGTAGCGGGGGTAGTTCGAGGTTTTCGCGGAAGGTCGCGCCGACGTAGTCGGAACCGGTGATGCCGCGGCGGCGTAGTTCGGGCAGCAGTCCGTTGACGACGAAGTCGCGGGTGCGTTCGTCGGCGAGTCCGCCGAGGGAGATCACATCGAGAACGCCTGCGTCGTAGCGTTCTTCGATCGCGTCGGCGAGTTGTTCGGGGGTGCCCGCTACGGCCCAGTGGCCGGTGTCTTTGGCGGCGATGATCAGCTCTCGCAAAGTCTTTCCCGACCGTGCGAAGTTGCTGAAGATCTCTACCCGGCCGCGTCGGCGGTGCACGGAGGCCACGTCGGGGAGCACGTTGTCCGGGAGGGGCTTGTCCAGCGGCAGGCCGGACAGGTCGACGCCGCCGCCGAGCATGTCGGCGAGGGCGGCGCGTCCCGCTTCGAAGTCGGTCGCCTCGGCCTGTTCCCGCGCCAGGCGCTTCGCTTCGGCTTCGGTGGCGCCGTAGGTGGCGTGGAACGAGCTCATGATCAGCGGCAGGCCTTCGGCGCGGCCGAGTTCGCTCGCGCGTGCGCGAATGCGTTTGGTGTAGGTGACCGCGTCTTCGAGGGTCGGCAGTGAGGTGAACACGACCTCGGCGAATCGCGCGCCCAGTTCGATGCCGCCCGCCGATTGCCCGGCCTGGAATTGCACGGGTCTGCGCTGCGGTAGGGGCGGGATGTTCAGCGGTCCACGAACGGTGAAGTACCGCCCGGCGTGATCGATGGGCCGCACGCGGGTGGCGTCCAGGATCGCGCCGCCGCGCCCGTCGGGAGTCAGCGCGCCGGACTGCCAGCTGTCGAACAGGGCGTTGACCACCTCGAGGGATTCGGTGGCGCGGGCATACCGGTCTTCGGGGCTCGGCAGGTCCTGGTCGCCGTAGTTCTCCTCCCCCACCGAGGAAGTCACCGCGTTCCATGCCGCGCGGCCGTTGCTGATGTGGTCGAGGGTGCCGAAGAGCCGGGCGAGGTTGTAGGGGTGGTGGAAGGTGGTGGTCACCGTGGCGATGAGGCCGACGTGCGAGGTGACGGCGCTCAGCGCGGACAGGAAGATCAACGGTTCCTGGGCGCCGATGGCGCCTTGTGCGCCGAAACTGAGCAGGTCGGCGGCGAAGAGGGCGTCGAATTTGTGTTGTTCGGCGATTTTCGCGATCTCGATCGATGACGCGATCGTCGTGGCGGACGGATCGATGGCCGCCGCGTACACGCTGACCGCACCGCTGACTCCCGTGACGGTCTTCAGGGGCCGTCGTCGCCCACCAACTTTGCCCATTGCGGCGACGCTACCGGTGCGCACCGCTGTCGTAACGGGTTGCGATCAGCGAGATGTTTTCTGTCCGAGCGGAATTTGCGGGGCGGTGCCACAGAGGTGATGTGGCATGGCTTCGTACACCGGGGCCGATCCTAGGCCTGTTCTCGCCCGTCGCCGTGGTCCTCGGCGGGTGTCCGGTCCGCGCGCGGCACCCGTACCACTCCGGTGTCGAGATCGATGTCGAACCGCGGTGTATGGGTCTGCCCGTCGCTGTCCTCGCTGCCCTCATGGTTCAGCTTCTTGCCAGGAAACAGCTCCCCGATGACGCCCATACGATCACCATACGCGCGAGCGGTATCCGACCGAGTCCGGCACGGCGCATCCCCGCCGATGGCGTTCGGTCGACGAGTGCGGACGTGATCGCCAGGCGATAGCGGTCGAACGGTTCCGTTTCGGCGACCGAGGGGCTGAGGCTCGGTTAGCATCATGTTCTGCTCCGATCGGCCGAGGACCGCGGCACGGGGAGCGCTGGGCGACCGATACAGAAATCGAACGACAGATCGGCCTACCGAATGGAATACGACGCCGACCTCGCCCAGGCTCGGGTCTTCTTGGAGTTGCTGACCCGGCAGGCCCGGACGTTGGCGCGGGACATCGAATCCACTTACCGCCACGATCCCGCCGCGCGGCACGCGCTGTCCAGCGAATTGCGCGTGGTGCGCCGCTATATCGACCGACTGCACCGACGGTTCCCCGATACCGCGGGGCCGCAAGTGCGTCGGCAGCTGGCCGTCGCCCCGGGTACACGGCCGGTGCTGGGTTGAGGGGTGCCGTTGTCAGTGCCCCGGCGCGGTGGCCGTGCGCTCGGGGACGGGCACGGTGAGCATGGCGACGATCATGTCCACGATCTCCGCGGCGTCCCCGGGGTGGGCGGTGCGCACCCCCGCTTCCAGGGTGCGTTCGTAGTCGGCGATCAACGCGAACATGACGGTGGCCATGGTTTCCAGGCGTTGCCTGCGCAGCCGCCGCGGCAGAGCGGTCAGCGCGGCGTCGAGGCGGGTGGCGATGATGCGGACGGCGGCGCGGTCGGCGTCGGCGAGACGGTGCGCGTCCGCCACGACGGGATGGGTGCGTACCACTTCCAGGAACCGGCCCAGATGAGTCACCCGGTCGTGGCCGAGCAGTTCGAGGATCGGGGTCGCGAGCATAGCGACGAGGGTGTGCACGTCGTTGGTGCGGCCGTCGGCCTCGTGGGCGGCCAGCAGCTGCATGCGCCGCTGTTCGAGCCAGTTCATCCGGCGCTCGACGATGGCCTCGATCAGTCCGGTGCGCGAATCGAAGTAGTAGTGCACGGCGGAGTTGTTGCGCTGGCCCGCGGCGGCGGCGATGTCGCGCAGCGGCACGTCGAGGCCGCGTTCGGCGATGAGGCGTTCTCCGGCGTCGAGCAAGGCGGTGCGCGATTCGTCGCTCGGCATGCACGCACTCTACTAAACACGAGTATTGACGATGTTAAACACAGATGATTAATTAAACGGCGTGGATAATGTGGCGGTGGTCACCGGTGCCGCGTCCGGCCTCGGCGCCGCGCTGTGCCGCCTGTTGGCCGCGCGGGGCGTCGCGGTGGTCGCCGCCGACATCGACGCCGCCGGGCTGGTCGGGCCGGCCGCCGATACCGCGATCCACACCCAGGTCGTCGACGTCTCCGACAACGACCAGATGCGCCGCTTGGTGCACGGCGCCGTGGCCGAGCTGGGGCTCCACTGATGCGCGCGCAGGGCTCCGGCCACATCGTCAACGTGGCGTCGCCGGCCGGATTGACACCGGTGGCGCCGTCGGCCGCGTACGCGATGACCGAGCACGCGGTGGTCGGGCTCAGCACCGCGCTGCGCGTGGAAGCGGCCGCCGCCGGTGTCCGCGTGAGCGTGGCCGTGCCCGGCGGGGTCGCGACCGACATCGTCGATTCCGGGAGCGACCTGCCCGGGTACTCCTATCGCGAACCGTTGCGCCGGACGCCGATCGGGATGACCGGCTCCGAACGGGCCGCGCGGCACATCCTGCGTGGCATGCGGAAGAACCGGCCCTACATCGTGTTTCCGCATTACAACAGGACGGTGGTCGCCGCACACCGGTGGTGTCCGGGTCTGCTGAGCCGTCTCGGAGGCCGCCGATGATCACAGGCGGCCCGATCTTCCAATTGTGCTGGGTGGTGGGTGATCTGGCTTCGGCTCGTGAGACGTTCACCACCCGGTACGGAGTCGGTGAATGGTTCACCATTCCGGAGGTCCACTTCGGGCCCCATGCGGCCGAATTGCGCGGGGCCCCGGCCGATTACACGATCGGTGTGGCGCTCGGTTATGCGGGTGGCCAGCAGTTGGAGCTGATCGAGCCGCGTGGCGGGGTGAGCCTGTACGCCGAGCATCTCGATCGGGTCGGCCCCGGACTGCATCACGCCGCGTGGGTGCCCGAGGACTACGACGCCGCGCTCGCCGAGGCCGCGGCGGCCGGTATCGAGATCACCGCGCGCGGCCGGTTCGACGGCGTCGGGATGGAGTTCGCCTATCTCGAGGGCGGGCCGATCGGCTCGCACATCGAACTGCTGCGGTTGTCACCGCAGATGCGAGCGCTGTTCGACCATTTGATTCCGGAAGGATTCACCAACCCATGGCAGTAGGCGGCGACCCACGGCAGTCCGCGATGCCGTCGCGGCGCCACGGTCGCGCCTGCGGCAGTTCCCCTCACGTCTCGGCAACCGCCCGGGACCCGCGCGGCGCGCTCGACGCGCCAGGAAGGCAGGCACCATGCGTTTCACCTACGCCGAGACGATGACCGACCCGTCGTATTACCTCGCTCTGGCCAAGGCCGCCGAGGAGGCGGGCTACACCTCCATGGCGGTCGCCGACAGCGTGGCGTACCCGAAAGAGTCCGACGCGAAATATCCCTACACCCCCGACGGGAACCGGGAGTTTCTCGAGGACAAGCCGTTCGTCGAGGCATTCGTGCTCAGCGCGGCGATGGCGGCGGTGACCACCACGCTGCGGTTCACCCCGTTCGTGCTGAAGCTGCCGATTCGCCCGCCCGTGCTGGTGGCCAAGCAGGCCGCGTCGGTGGCCGCGCTGAGCGGCAACCGGTTCGGACTCGGTGTCGGCATCAGCCCGTGGCCGGACGATTTCGAGATCATGGGGGTGCCGTTCGACAAGCGCGGCGCGCGGATGGACGAATGCATCGACATCGTGCGCGGACTTTCGGCAGGCGGGTATTTCGAATACCACGGGCAGTTCTACGACATTCCGCCGATCAAGATCAGCCCGGTGCCGACCGAACCGGTGCCGATCCTGATCGGCGGCCACAGCAGGCCCGCGTTGCGCCGGGCCGCGCAGCGCGGCGACGGGTGGATGCACGCCGGTGGCGACGGCGCCGAATTGGACCGGCTGCTGGGCGAATTGGACACGTTGCGCGCGGAGTACGGCACCCGCAAGGACTTCGAGGTGCACGTCATCTCGCTGGACGGTTTCACTGTCGACGGGATCAAACGTCTCGAGGACAAAGGAGTCACCGATGTGATCGTCGGCTTCCGGCTCCCCTACACCACCGAACAGGACACCGAGCCGCTGGAGACCAAGATCGCCAACCTGTCCCGCTTCGCGGAGAAGGTCATCGCCCGGGTCGACGGGTGACGCCGGGTGCGGGTCAGGACCCGAGCGCGGCGGCGGCCGCGGCGAGGGTCCGCGCTCGGTAGCCCGCGCCGAACAGCGCGACGTGCACCAGCAGCGGGTGCAGCGGCGTGCGGGTGCGCCATCCGTCGGCCGGCGGGTGGGTTTCGTGGTAGGCGGCGCGGATACGGTCCAGGTGTGGAGCGCCGAAGAGGGCGAGCATGGCCAGATCGGTCTCGCGGTGGCCCGCGTGCGCGGCGGGGTCGACGAGCATCGCCCGTTCCCGCGTCCACACGATGTTGCCCGACCAGAGATCGCCGTGGATGCGGACCGGTGGTTCGGCGGGGCCGGCCAGCTCATCGATGCGATCGATGACGCGTTCGATCAGGCGGGTGCCGTCGGCGCCGAGCGCCGCCGCCGCCCGAGCGAGGTAGGGCGCGAGGCGCTGCTCGGCGTACCACCGCGACCACGGGCCGTCGGTCGGGGTGTTGGGCAGTGGCAGGCTCGCGATCCAGCCTTCCCACGGGGCCCCGAACCGCTCGGCGCGGGCGGCGTGCAGCGCGGCCAGTTCACGGCCGAATCGCTCGGCGGCCGCGGGGGTGGGTCCGGTCTCCTCCAGCCAGGGCAGCACCAGTGTCCGGTCGTCGGCGGCCAGGACCTGCGGCAGCAAGGCCCCGGCCGGGTCGGGCGCGGTGGCGCGCAGCCAGGACAGGCCCGCAGCTTCGGCCGCGAAGACGGATGTCGGCTCGGCCGAAGCCTTCACGAAAACAGTTCTGCCGTCGGCTGTTTCGGCGCGGTGCAGCGTCCACGCGTGGCGGGCGCCGAGATCGGTGACGGCGCGGACGGGCGCGTCCAGCAGGGCCGACAGCTGGGCCGCGCGGCTCACCGGGCGCCCGCGGTGAGCCGTTTCATGGTGTCCTCGTCGGCGGGGAAGAACGACTCGATGGCCAGTTCGGCGACGGTGACGTTCATCGGGGTGCCGAACACCGTCGTGACGCTGAGGAAGGACAACTCGTTGCCGTCGTGCTCGATCCGCAGCGGCACCACCGCCTGGTCGGGTTCGGGCACGGTGAGCTCCACTTCGCCACCGGGGTAGGACCGCAGCTCCTCGAGCAGGTCGGCCAGGTCCCTGGCGCCGGTGACCTCTACTTGGCGCGTCAGACGGGCGAGGATGTGGCCACGCCATTCGGCGAGGTTGCGGATGCGGCCGGCCATGCCGTCGGGATGCAGGCTCAGCCGCAGCGCGTTCACCGGCGGTTTCGTCAGTGCCGGATCGATGTCCGCGATGAGCACGGCCACGCCGCTGTTGGCGTCGATCATCGTCCAGTTCTGATCGATGGCCAGCGCGGGGTAGGGCTCGTGGCCCGCGAGGATCTGGCGCATGGCGCCGCGGACGGCGTTCATGGCCGGAGTGTCCAGACCGGGCTGCGCGTAGGCGGGCGCGTAGCCCGCGGCCAGCAGGACGCGGTTGCGTTCGCGCAACGGGATCTCCAGATGCTCCGACAGGTGCACGATCATGGTGCGGCTCGGGGTGGCGCGCCCGGTTTCGATGAAGCTCAGGTGCCGCGCCGAGGTGTCGGCCCGTCCAGCCAGCTCCAGCTGGCTGAGCCTGCGTTCCAGGCGCCAATGTCGCAGCAGGTCACCTGCCGTGGGGGTAGTCACGCCCCGATCCTACGAACGGCCGGCCGTCGCGGCCATTACCTCTCGGGTAAGGGCCGCCGATACCTGCGGCGTCCTGGCCGTTCCGGTCGCCGTGCCCGCGCGGGAACACGAATGTCCGGCCGGAAGCGTGTGCTCCGGCCGGAACTCGGGCGCTGTCAGGCCATTTCGGGGACGCGCAGATGCGCGAACGCCAGCTCGAACTCCCCCACCTCGAGCACGTTGGCGCCGACCCGCTGAGTCGCCGCGCTCCTGATCCGAGTGCTGTGCTCGCGGGTGGCGTCCATCGCCTCGCGAGTCGCCCACACCATCGCGCCCACCCCTCGGCCGCTGTCCCGGTCGACGAACAGGCTGGCGCTGCAGAATCCGTCGAGCGTCTCGATCTGCGGCAGCACTTCCATCCGGAACGTGTCGATCAGGCGCTCGACCTGCCCCGGGTCGACCTGCACCCAACTGCACCTGGCGCAGGCGGCGTCGCCGGCGGGATGGTCGCGGTGCATCGCCGAGATGTCCCATTCCTCGACGCGCTCCACCTCGCCGCCGAGTCGGCGGGCCAGGCCGTCGCGCAGTTGCTGGGCCCGTCCTCTGCTGGCATGCAATGCCTCCTGCGATTCCCACGAGGTCGTAGCGATGCAACGTCCCGTCGACCGGTTCACCAGCAACGACATGCCGACCCACCCCTGCAGCTCCGGCAGATTCGACATCACTTCATCGCGGAGGTATGCGATCCCGTCGTCCATCGATGACGGCTGGGCCGCGATTGTGCTGGAACGTGCGTACACGGGCCACCTCCCGAATGCTCATGGCGGCGCCCCGGTGGCGCCACCGGACATACTCACCTTCCTCCAGCCCACGCCCACACGCAATGCCTCGGCTACCGTTCGGCTACCCCGTTGCCGTGGTGTCCGGTGGCCAGGCGTACCAAGGCCGCACGCAGGTCCGGGCGGGTCCGCGAGGCGGTCAGCTCCGCGAGCGCGATATCGGCGATCGCGGCCACGATCAGCATCGCGACCGGTTCCGGGTCCGCCCACCCGGCGGCGGCGAGATCGTCCGTGATGACCAGCGCGGCTTGCCGATTGCGCGCCGCGACCTGCTCACCGAGGCCCGCCTCGGAGCGCGCCTGGATCAGCAGCGCCTTCGTCGCCGGCTGGGCCAGGCAGCCGTCGAGGTAGGCGTGCATACCCGCGGTCAGCCGCTCGATACCCGGCGGCGTGCCGGAGACGGTGTCCAGCACCTGGGCGAACAAATCCTCGTGGAAAGCGTGGTGCAGCGCTCGGATGTAGTCTCCGCGGCTGGACCAGTGCTGATAGAAGCTGCCTTTGGCCATGTTCGCCTGCGCGACGATCGCGTTCACCGACAGTTTGGCCAGATCCGCCTCCCCCAGCAGGGTGCGGCCCGCGTGCAGCAGTGCCTTGCGGCCGGGCTCGGCCGACCTCACGACCCGGCCGCCGAGGTGAGCGGTCCGACGATCGGCGCGACCACCGGGCATTCCACCGACCGGGCGTGCTCAGGATCCAGCGCGTCGAGCACTTCGCGCACCGCGACCGGATCGGAGGTGAGCCCGTAGTGTTCGGAGTAGTCGGTGGCGCACACGTCCTGCAGCACGATGTTGCGGGCGTTCGGCCCGTCGAGCATGCCGGTGGTGTAGGGCGTGGCGATCTCGTCGTAGCGGCTGACGATGCTGACGAACTGCACATCGGGCACCAGCCGGGCGTCCGCTTTCAACTCCCGCAGAAACGGCGAGTCCGGCGACATCTGGCAGGGGCCGCAGTCGGCGATGGCGTCCGCGGTGCCCGGCAGATCCCGCAGGGGCTTCGCCGCGGTGTCGGCGCCGCTGAGCGTCGACCCGTGATAAGGAGCGCCCAGCCCGATGTGGCGTGCGACCTTTCCGGCGCCGCCGAGGTGGTGGAAGTAGTAGAACGGCACCGCACCGCCCATCGAATGCCCCACGACATCGACCTTCGCCGCGCCGGTGGCGGCGAGGACGCGGTCGATGAACGCTCCGATCTGGCGGGCGCTCTCGGGGACCGGCGCCACCGCGCCCAGCGCCGGACCGAACGCACCGGTGCCGTAGGTGGTGGTGTACACGCAGTAACCGGCGGCCGCCAGCAACGGCGACAGGGTCTGCCAGCTCACCGTCTCGTTGCCCAGGCCGTGCAGCAACACCACGGGATTCGGATGTGCGGCACCCGGGTGGCAGGTCCAATCGTTGGCTCCCGGCGGGGGCGCCCCCGGCGCCGCCAGCTGCGCGGCCAACCCCGCCAGATAGCTGTAGGGAACGCTCGCGGGCTCCTGCGCCCCGGCGACGGGCGCGGCTCCCAGGAGGCACACCGCGGCGGTGGCCGTCGATGCGGCAAATCGAAGCAAGGTTCGCACCTGCTACTCCTTCACTGAACACGCTATGACCGACCGGTCGGTCATAGCGTACAGGTGTCGCGGCCGGGCGGGAAGGGCGAAGCGGAGCGCCCGATCGACCGGCCTGCCGCCGCCCGGTGTGATGCTCCGTCGTGGCTCGCGCGCCACGGCATGATCGATCTGCCGTAGCCTGGGGCGGGTGACCGATCCGGTGAAACTCGAGGACTCCGAATCGCTGCGGTTGGCGCGTCTATTCCTCGGCCGCACAGTGGATCTGGTCATCGACCGCCCGTACGGCAGCCATCATCCGCGATGCGGATTCCGCTATCTCGTCAACTACGGATACGTTCCGCTCACCCGCGCCCCCGACGGACAAGAACTCGACGGGTACTTCCTCGGACCGTCCGAACCTCTGGTCTTCGCCCGCGGACGCTGCGTGGGGATCATCCACCGGTTCTACGACGATGACGACAAGCTGCTCGTCGTCGCGGACGGTAGCCCCGCGCTCGACGACGCGGCGATCGCCGACGCCGTCGAGTTCCAGGAGACCGCCGGTCACTACGTGATCATCGGCAGGTGACCGGCAGCCCCTCTCGATTGGGCACGCCGATACCGGGTAGGCCCCTGCCATGGAACTGTTGGTGATTCTCGGACTCGCGGTGCTGGTCGGCGCGGTGATCCTGTATCGCAAGAGGTCCGGCAAACGGCCCGACGCACCCGAGGCACCCGGAAACGACGGCGAGTAGGGAGCGGCTATGAACGCGATGGACCCCGACCCCGCGAAAACTCCCGACCTGGAACCCGGCGGCGGGGTGTCGCCCGGCGCCACACCACCGGACACCCCGCAGACGTCCGGTCTGTCCGCGCCGGAGCCGAGCACCCGACACCACTTCCCGGTCACCGGCGTGCTGGCGATGCTCATCGGGGCGCTGGTAATCCTGCTGTTCGTCGCCGTCGCGGTCGGGCTCGTGGTGACGATGCTGTGACCCGCCGCCACCCACGGTCGGCCGATCCGGGAGATCGGCCGACCGTGGGGCTATCGCGCGCCGAGGGTCACAGGATCGGCCTGCCGCCGGTGACGGCGATCCGAGCGCCCGAGACATAGCTGCCGTCGTCGGAGGCCAGCATGACGTAGGTGGGCGCCAGTTCGGCCGGTTGACCGGCGCGGCCCAGCGGGGTGTCGTCCCCGAAGTGGGTGACCTTCTCCACCGGCATGGTGGACGGGATCAACGGAGTCCAGATCGGTCCCGGCGCAACGCTGTTGACCCGGATCCCGCGCTCACCCAGTAGCTGCGCGAGGCTGGCGGAGAAGTTCGCGATGGCGGCTTTGGTCGCCGCGTACGGAGCCAGGGTGGGCGAGGGCATGTCGGAATTCACCGAAGAGCTGCCGATGATCGACGACCCCGGCGGCATGTGCGGCAGCGCCGCCTTCACCAGGTAGAAGTAGGCGTTGATGTTCAGCTTGACGGTGTGCTCGAACTCCTCGTCGCTGATCTCTTCCAGGGTCTCGTGCGTCATCTGGAACGCCGCGTTGCTCACCAGGACGTCGATCTTGCCGAATTCCCGCACTGCCCGGTCGATGACGGCGCGGCAGTGGGCGGCTTCGGACAGGTCGCCGGGCACGAGCACGGCCTTGCGTCCGGCCTGCGTCACCAGATCGGCGACTTCCTTCGCGTCCTCGTCCTCGTCGAGGTAGGAGATCAATACGTCCGCGCCTTCACGCGCGTAGGCGATCGCCACCGCCCGCCCGATGCCGCTGTCGGCGCCGGTGACGACCGCGGCCTTGCCGGTCAGTTTGCCGGAACCGCGGTAGCTGTCCTCACCGCAATCCGGCACCGGAGTCATCTTGGCCTGGATACCGGGGACTTTCTGCTGCTGCTCGGGAAACCCCATGTCGGTCCTCCTTCTGGCGTTTCGGGGCTGTGGGTGGTTCAGCTGTCGTGCTGGCGGCGCCAGTCGCGCACCGCGTCGCGGGCCCGGTCGAACAGCGCCAGCGGCGGGCCCGCCGCCAGATTGGCGAGCGCGGACTCCCCCGCGTGCGGGTGCGGCCGGGTGGGCGCCACGGCCTCGGCGGCCCGCAGCGATCCGGCCATCCGCTGGAGCTGGCTGCTGGAGAACTGGGCGCGCAGCAGGGCGAATTCCTCGGCCTCCTCGTGCGCGGCGTGCTCGTCCACCGCGTCGGCGAATTCGGCGAGCCGGGCATCGAATTCGGGATGGTCCACCCCGAGGTCGTAGAGGTCGGCCAGCGCGCGTTTGGCCGCGTTCTCCTCCTCCAGCCGCGGTTGCACGATGTCGGCGTCGGCGCCGAACCGGGCCCGTCCGGCGACCGGATGCACGACCTCCTCCTCGGCGCTCTCGTGCACGGCCAGCAACCGCACCAACTCGGTGAACAAGTCCTGTTTCCCGTCGTTACCCGACTTCAGTCGCGCCAGCAGCGTGCGGATCTCCTCGTGCTGGGCGGTGAGCAGGTCGACGACATCCTGGTCGGTCATCGCAACACTCGTTTCTGTTGTCGTGGAATGCGTTCGTGGGCTCAGGTTTTCGTGCCCTGGGCGACCGGCCGCCGGGTCGCCGCGCGGACCGGGGATCATGTGCCCGTGGCGAGGCCCGTCGCCCGGCGGGTACCCGGGCGGACAGACGCCAATCAGCGCGCCGCTGCTACTCCGATTCCGGTGGGGGCAGCAGCCGCGGAACCAGCACCGCGGCGACGGTGGCGGTGGTCGCGCAGGTGGTCGCGATCCCCCAGCCGACCGGATCCAGCGGGCGGCAACCGAAGTAGCCGCACAGTCCCGGTGTCATCACCACCGCGCCGAGCACCGCACCGCTGGCGGCCGTGGTGAGCCACACCAACGGGCTGCGGTAACCGGAGACCAGCGTCTGACCCAGCTGTGTGCCGATGAGCGCGACCAGGCCGATGGTGGCGGCGCGGCGCTGCGTGCCGGTCATCCGGCCGAGGGTCCAGGCGACCGAGGCGCTGGTGGCCGTGGCGACACCGCGCACGCCGAGCGTGTGCAGCAGGTCGGGGCCCAGGCGCGCGGGCGGCAGTTCGGCCAGCCGCTCCGCCGCGCGCTGCGCTTGGGCCTGCGGGTCGTCGGTGTCGTCGGGATCGACCGCGTCCCGTTCCCGCGACAGCGCCAGCGCCATGGCGGGGAACATGTCGGTGAGCATGTTCACCAACAGGAACTGCCGGGTGCCCAGCGGCGCCTGGCCGCTGACGGCGGTGCCGTACAGCGTGAAGGCGACCTCGCCTGCGTTGCCGCCGACCAGCACGCCGACGGCGTCGGTGACCCGCTGCCACATGCCGCGGCCTTCGACGAGGGCGTGCAGCAGCACCAGGGGGTCGGGATGGGTGAGCACCATGTCGGCGGCGTTGCGGGCGGCGACCGAACCCTGTGCGGCCAAACCGATTCCGACGTCGGCGGTGCGGATCGCGGCGGCGTCGTTGCTGCCGTCGCCGGTCATCCCGACCACGTGTCCCGCGCGGCGCAGCGCCGCCACGATGCGCACCTTGTGTTCCGGGCTGACGCGAGCGAACACCGTGCTCTGTTCGATCAGTTCCGCACGCGCGGTCTCGTCCAGACGGTCGAGATCCGCGCCGGTCACCACCTCCCCCGCCTCGATGCCGAGCTGGCGGGCCACCGCCGCCGCGGTCACCGGGTGGTCGCCGGTGATCATGCGGACGCTGATTCCGTTGCGCTGCAACGCGGTGACCAGCGGCACCGTCTGCGGGCGCGGGGCGTCGGCGAGGCCGATGAAGCCGAGCAGACTCAGTTCGGCGACCGCCGCCTCGACGTCGTCGGGTTCGGTCGGCAGGTCGCGCCGGGCCACCACCAGCACCCGCAAGCCCTGCTCGGCCAGATCGCGAACCACCTGTTCGGCGCGTTCACGCAGGCGGTCGTCGAAGGGATGGTCGGTCTCGTCGATCCGCACGCCGGTGCAGCGCGAGAGCACCACCTCGGGGGCGCCCTTCACGATCAGCCGCAGTTTGCGGGAGGTGTGACCGAGAGTGGCGGCGTAGCCGCGGTTGGATTCGAACGGGATCTCCTCGATCGCGTCCCAGCGGCGGGGGTCGTCGCCGAGCGCCTCGGCCGCGGCCTCGACCACCGCGCGGTCGGTGGCGTGCACGATCGGGCCCTCGGCGGGATCGGGGCAGGCGCGGGTCGCGGCCCGCAGCAGGCGGTGCGCGTGCTCGCAGTCGGCGTCGGCGGGCCACTGCTCGTCGAGATCGGCGAGTGTGGTCAGGCGCAGCCGCCCCTCGGTGAGGGTGCCGGTCTTGTCGAAGCACAGGGTGTCCACCCGGCCCAGTGCCTCGACGGTGCGGCTGGCGCGCACCAGCACGCCGTGTCGCGACAGCCTGCGGGCGGCGGCGAGCTGAGCGACCGTGGCCACCAGCGGCAGTCCTTCGGGGACCGCGGCGACCGCGACCGCCACGCCGTCGGCGATCGCGGTGCGCAGCGGCCTGCCGCGCAGCATGCCCAGTCCGGTCACGATGCCGCCGCCGCTGAGCGTCAACGGCAGGGCCCGGTCGGTCAGGCGGCGCAATTGCGCCTGCACACCGGCCTTTTCCGGCGGGATGGCACCGGCGGCGGCGCGGCCGGCCTGGGTGTCGTGACCGACGGCCACGACGATCGCTCGCCCGGTGCCGTTGACCACGGTGCTGCCTTCGAAGACCATGCAGGCGCGCTCGGCCAGCGCCCGGCCCGGGGTCGCCGCGACCTGTTTCTCGACGGTGATCGATTCGCCGGTGAGGCCGGATTCGTCCATTTCCAGATCGTCCGCGCGCAGCAGCCGGGCATCGGCGGGGACCACTTCCCCGGCTCGCAGCACGATCACGTCGCCGAGTTCGAGGAGGTCGGCGGGCACCAGGTGCTCGCGCGGTTCGGCGGTGTCGAGGTCGGCGCGGTCGATCACGCGGGCGCTGAGCTGCTCGCCTTCGAACAGGCGGAACAGCGCGTTCTCCGCGCGCTGGCGCTGCCAGGCGGAGACCAGCGCGTTGACGCCGAGCACCGACGACAGCAGCACCGCGTCCGACGGCGCGCCGAGCACCGCGGTGGCGACCGCGCCGACGCCGAGGATCGGGGTGAGCGGATCGGCGAGTTCCCGGCGCAACTGACCGGCGAACGACGCCGCCGCCGCGATGACGCTCACGCCGGGGATGCGGGCGACCGCGCCGGGCCGGGCGCGCTCGGGCACCGCGAGCGGCCGCGGCAACCGGCTCAGCACCTCTTGGGGTTCGAGGGCGTGCCAGGGCAGCAACGGTGCGAGCGTGGCCGGTGGGGCGGTGCGCGCCGAACGCCATCCGGTGTAGGCGCCGGTGAGCAGACCGGTGTAGTGGGCGGCGGTCATGGGCGACGAGCGGCCCGCGCTGTCCGGGGCGACCGCGAGCAGCAGACCGCCCAGCGCCGCGCCGGACAGGGCCAGTGATCGGCCGCGTTCGCTCACCTGACGGGCCGGAGCGACGGCGGCGAGGACGCGGTCGGCCTGTGCGAGGTCGCGGCAGACCGCGTCGGCGGTCCACGGCATCTGCAGCGCGTTGTCCTCCCGCACGGCCAGACCGATCGCGACGTCGGCGTGGGCCAGCGCCTTGTGCGCGCGGGGACTCAACACGGCGACGACGTGACCGTCCTGTTGCAGAGCGCGCACCAGCCCGCTCATCGACGTGGACGGGGAGACGAATTCGTCGGCCATGGACCGCAACTCGGCGGCGTCGGCGCTCGCGGCGAGCGTCACGCGCAGGCCCGCGCTGCGCGCCCGGCCCAGCAGCGCGTATGCCCGACGGTCGAGTTCCCGGCCGACCAGGACCCGCCCGACCGGTGTTCCGTTGTCGTGGAGTTCGCGCCACACTGGGCGGCGCGTCACACCGTCGTCGGGTTTTCCGGTCGCGGGGTGCACCAGTCTGCGGTGGCCGCCGGCCGACAGGTAGCGGCCGGTGTGGTCGGGCTGCGCGTCGTCGCGGCTTTCGCCGGTCTCGTGCTCCCACAGCAGCCGCTGGCTCGCGCTCCATACCTCGGCGACCGACCATCTCGGGTCGCTCGCTTCGGCCTCGAGGACCAGACGCCGTGTGGTCAGCAGCGATTCTCCATCGATGACCAGCGCCGACAGTCGGTCCAGCCGCCGCCACACCCGCGGGTGCAGCGTCAGCACACCCGCGCGGCCCAGCATCGTGGAGACCAGCGCGCCGTAGGCCTCGCGGCTGGCCCGCGCCGCCTTGGGGGCTCCGAGTTCCAGTGCGTCGGCCGCGCCGAACAGGCCACGTCCGCCGAGGACGGAGGTGACCGCGCCCGCCAGCGCACCCGCGGCCGTTTCGTCGGCGACCCGTTCGATCGGGCCCTGCGGCATGTCGACCACACGGTCGGGCGGGGTCAGCGGGTCGCACACTTCCGCTGGACGGCGGTCGATCTCGGCCTCCCAGTCCTGCCATTGCACGTAGCGGGTGAGCGATTCGGTCAGCGTGAAACCGCGGTGCACCGCGTCGATCACCAGATTCGCCGTGCCCGCCGCCGCACTGTTGCCCAGGGCGTTGCCGATCGCGTTCGCCGTGGTCAGCACCAAATCGGTCCGTGGACGGCCGAGCTGATCCTCGAGCCGTTTGCGGAGGCGGGGCTGGGTGTCGACGAAGGCGGCGGCGGCGCGCAACACACGGGCGGGTCCGCGCAACGGCAGCACGGCGCTCATGGCGGACAACCCGATCGCGCACACGTCGCCCGCGACCTGGATCCCGGCCGCCAGCAGCGGTTCCCGGTCGCCCGGGTGCTCGCAGCCGCGACTCCAGTCCAGATCGCCGACCGCGGTATCGGTCTCGACGGATTCGATGGCCGACACCAGGGCGGGCAGGTCGGCCGCACCGTGCTCGAGAGCGGCCACGACGCGGCCGGTCACCGCGTTCACTCGCCACCAACGCACATCGCGGCGGCGGTCCAGCGTCCGGTGCAGCGCCTCGGTGATGTCTCCGCTCCTGCCGGAGTCCAGGCCGCGCACCTCCACGGTGGCCCGGTCCTCGTTGAGCGCCACCCGGCGCCGGGAGCGTAGCGCGTGCGGGTCGATCAGCGCGGCCAACTCGTCGCGCAACTCCTCGTTACTGCCCAGATTCAGCAGCGACACGCCTGCCCGTGCGCCCGCTGCCACCGCCTGCACCGGCGCCTGCGCCGCCTTCATTCCCACATCGACGGCCTTCTCCACGCTCGCGCGGGCCATCTCCGCCGCAACGGAGGTCGGCGCCTCGAGCCACCACGGTGAGACGACTCCGCGTAGTAAGAAGCTCATACACGGCAGCTACCCAGGCATGCGCAGAGCAAACCGTCCGCGGCCGCGGTGCGGGCACCGCGGCCGGGTCCGGTGCGGACCCGCTCCGCCGGTCAGTTCGCGGTCGGGTCGAGCACGATCTTCACCGCGCCGTCGGTCTTCTGCTGGAAGGTGGCGTAGGCCTGCGCCGCATCGGTCAGTGGGAGGCGGTGGGTGGCGAAGGTGTCCACGCCCAGCGGGTCGCCGTCGCGCAGCAGCGGCATGATGTCGTCGACCCACCGTTTGACGTTCGCCTGGCCCATCCGCAGCTGGATCTGCTTGTCGAACAACACCCGCATCGGCAGTGGGTCGAGCATGCCGCCGTAGACGCCGATCACCGAGATCGTGCCGCCGCGACGGACGATGTCGATGGCGGAGTGCAGTGCCGCGAGCCGGTCGACGCCCGCGGTGTCCATCACCTTCTGGGCCACGAAATCGGGCAGGAACGCCGCCGAGCGCTGGGCCATCGACGCGATCGGCGAGCCGTGGGCTTCCATCCCCACCGCGTCGATCACCGAGTCGGTGCCCCGGCCGTCGGTCCAGCCGCGGATGATGTCGCCGAGCGGCTCGTCGACGGCGTCGAGGTCGATCACTTCCATGCCGCGCTCGGCCACCCGCGCCAGCCGCTCGGGTACCCGGTCGACACCGATGACGCGATAGCCGCGATGCGCGGCCACCCGGCAGGCCATGTCCCCGATCGGGCCCAGACCCAGCACGGTCACCGATCCGCCGTCGGGCACCCCGGCGTATTCCACCGCCTGCCACGCGGTGGGCAGTACGTCCGACAGGTACAGGAAGCGGTCGTCGGCCGGTCCGTCGGGCACGGTGATGTGGGTGGCGTCCGCGTGCGGCACCCGCAGATACTCGGCTTGGCCGCCGGGCACCTGCCCGTAGAGCTTCGAATAGCCGAACAAGGCGGCGCCGCAGCCGTATCGGCGGACCTGCGTCGTCTCGCACTGGGTGGGCAGCCCGGTCCGGCACATGTAACAGGCGCCGCAGCTGATCTGGAACGGGATGACCACGCGGTCACCGCGTTCCAGCCCGGTGACGGCCGAACCGGTCTCCACCACACGTCCCATGGGTTCGTGGCCGAGGACGTCGCCGTTGCTCATGTAGGCGCCGAGCACCTCGTACAGGTGTAGGTCGGATCCACAGATGCCGGTGGAACTGACCTCGATGATCGCGTCCGTCGGGGCCTCGATCCGAGGATCGGGCACCGTCTCCACGGCGATTTTGTGTCGCCTTTGCCAGGTCACTGCCTTCATCCGCGCGGCTCCTCGGTCGGGGTCGGTACTTGTCCCCGTCCTACCCGGACACCTGTGCCCGAAACGACCGCGCCGGGGTTTGCCGTGGGGCAACACCGCAGGCCACGGGCTCGGTGCGCGGCGGGTACGCCGGATGTGTGCCGCCGCGCATTCGGGGTAGGCGGTAGCCGTGGACCATTCACGAGCTCCCCTGCTGGAAGCCCTCGCCGACTATCACCGGCTGGGCCGGTACGGCTTCACGCCTCCTGGGCATCGGCAAGGACGCGGAACCGACGAACGCGTCCTGGACGTGATCGGCCGCGACGCCTTCGGCTCCGATGTCCTGGCCGTCGCCGGGCTCGACGACCGGCTCTCGCGCGGTGGCTACCTGTCGCGCGCCGAAGCGCTCATGGCCGACGCGGTGCGCGCGGAATCGGCGTTCTTCTCCACCTGCGGCAGTTCGCTATCGGTGAAGGCGGCCATGATGACGGTGGCGGGCGGTCACGACGGCGGCCTGCTGGTGGCGCGCGACAGCCACAAATCCGTGGTCGCCGGGCTGATCTTCTCCGGTGTCCAGCCGCACTGGATCACCCCGCGCTGGGACGCCGAGCAGCATTTCGCCCACCCGCCCTCGCCGCGGCAGGTCGCCGAGGCATGGGAGGAACACCCCGACGCCGCGGGCGCGTTGATCGTGAGCCCGAGTCCCTACGGCACCTGCGCGGACATCGCCGGCATCGCCGAGGTCTGTCACCAGCGCGGCAAGCCGCTCATCGTCGACGAGGCGTGGGGCGCGCATCTGCCGTTCCACGACGACCTGCCGACCTGGGCGATGGACGCAGGGGCGGACCTGTGTGTGGTCAGCGTGCACAAGATGGGCGCCGGTTTCGAGCAGGGCTCGGTCTTCCACGTCCAAGGCGATCTGGTCGACACGATCAGGCTCAGCGAATGCGCGGACCTGCTGATGACCACCAGCCCGAACGTGCTGGTCTACGCCGCGCTCGACGGCTGGCGCAGGCAGATGGTCGAGCGGGGGCAGGAACTGCTCGGTTCCGCGCTGCGCGTAGCCGAACAGGCCAGGCGCCGGCTCGCCGAGATCCCCGGCATCAAGGTGCTGGAAGACGAACTGCTCGGTGTCGAAGCCTCCCACGACCTCGACCGGTTGCAGGTCCTCATGGACGTGTCCGGTACCGGGGCCAGCGGTTATCAGGCCGCTGACTGGCTGCGTGAGCACCGCCGCATCGACATGGGATTGACCGATCACCGCCGGTTGCTCGCCACGCTGTCGCTCGCCGACGACAAGGACACCATCGATGTCCTGGTCGACGGCATCGCCGCGTGGCGCGACCAACTGAGCGATCCGCGGCCGCCACGCATCCAGTTGCCCTCGCCCGAGGACCTGCAACTGGACTCGGTGATGCTGCCGCGCGACGCGTTCTTCGGCCCGGTGGAGACCGTGGACGCGCGCGACGCCGTCGGCCGGATCGCCGGCGAACAGATCACGCCCTATCCGCCGGGCATTCCGGTGGTCATACCCGGCGAGCGCATCGACGCCGCCGTCGTCGACTACCTGCGCACCGGGCTCGACGCGGGCATGAACGTCCCCGACGCGGCCGACTCCCGGCTGCGCACGATCCGCGTCGTCGCCCGCGATCGAACCGAAACGTAGGAGGTTTCTTTCATGGCCGGACCGACCGCGCTCGCCCTGGTGTGCACGCTGAAGAAGTCCCCCGCCGAATCCAGCAGTGATGTCATCGCCCGGCAGGTCCTCGACGAGCTGGCCGAACACGACGTGCAGGGCACGGTGCTGCGGCTGGTGGACTACGACGTGCTACCCGGAGTGACCGCCGACGAAGGCCCCGGCGACCAGTGGCCGTCCATCCGCGAACGGATCGCGGCGGCCGACATCCTGCTGGTGGCCACCCCCACCTGGGTCGGGCACATGTCGTCGGTGGCGCAGCGGATGCTGGAGCGATTGGACGCCGAACTGTCCGAAACCGACGACGCGGGTCGTCCCGCCATGGTCGGCAAAGTGGCCACGGTCGCGGTCGTCGGCAACGAGGACGGCGCGCACAAGATCGTCGCCGACCTGTATCAAGGGCTCAACGACATCGGATTCACCATCCCGGCACAGGGGTGCACGTACTGGAACGATCAGGCCATGGGCGGCACCGACTATCAGGACCTCGACTCGGTGCCGAAGGCGGTGGCTTCGGCGACCGCGGCGCTGGCCAGGAACGCCGCGCACCTGGCCCGGGTGCTCGGCGCCCAGCAGTACCCTCCCGCTGAATGATTCCCACGCCCGTGGGGGGGGCCCCCCCCCCCCCCCCCCGGGGGCCCCCCCCCCCCCCCCCCCCCCCCCCGCGCCGGGCGGGTGTAAAAACACCACGCGCGCCGCGGGCG